>JAJDAM010000958.1 GCA_029261905.1 Deltaproteobacteria bacterium | reverse complement strand
TCATGGAAGCCGAAGGCGTGCCCGAGGAACAGCTCTTGCCGGTCGCCGGTGGAGAATGCGTACGGCTGTCGGACGATGTCACCGTGGCTGTCTATCCGAGCCAGCACTCGTGCGTCTGGTCGATGACCGGTGCCGCCCAGTCGGGCGACGTGTGTATCGGCGATCTCGGGGTGACCTATCAGGAACAGCGAGGCCGGATGGCCGATGTTGCGCGTTGGATCGCGGAACTCAGCCCCGATACGCTGGCCCACCTGCGCGACAGCGGGCAGGGAGCCCGCGGCGATGGCGGCGCGCTGGTGTTCCAGTTCGAGACTCCGGAGGGGTCCCTGCTCTACCAGGACACTTCCGGTCATTGGAGCGGGATCCTGCGCGACCTGCGACCCGATGTCGCGATCCTGGCCGCCGCCGGGCGCGGCAATATCGATGGCCAACCCATCCAAGGCTCTCTGGCACAATTCGTCGGGCGCGAAGCAGACCTGGTGCGAACCCAGAAGATCATCTTGGGCCACCACGACGACTGGCTACCCGGCTTCTCGGTCCCGACCGAGATCAAACCGATCCGCGAAGAGCTGGCACGCATCGCGCCACGCACCGAACTCGTCGAACTGGGGTATGTCGACGGGCATTCTCTGTTCGATTGACGGAAGGACGCTGCAAATCGCGAGCCGCCATTCATGCGTAGAAGCATGCAAAGAAGCATCGCTCGACGCCGCGATCGCCCGAACGCGCCGGCTTCGCACACGAAAATGCGGTATCTCCCTTCGCGATGATCTTGGGTAGACGATCTCCTCGACTCCAGCGCATGCTGCTGCCAATCGCTGCGAGCCTTCTCCTTTGCACGCTCGGATCCGCCGGGTTCGCCGCCGAGCCGACGAGCCAGATCAAAACAGCCAACGTCGACGCGGCGCGTATCATCGCCGCCGATTCCGAACCCGGCAGCTGGCTCAGTCACGGCCGCACTTACGATGAGCAGCGGTTCAGTCCACTCGGGGCGGTGAATACCCAGAACGTTTCCGAGCTCGGGCTCGCCTGGTCGTACATGACCGGGACTCGCCGTGGCCTCGAAGCCACACCGATCGTTGTCGATGGCGTGCTGTACGCAACCGGCAGCTGGAGCGTCGTCTACGCACTCGACGCGAAGACGGGGCGCCCATTGTGGAAGTTTGATCCCGAGGTTCCCAAAGCCAAGGGCCGAGATGCGTGTTGCGATGTCGTCAACCGGGGCGTCGCGGTCTGGAAGGGGCGTGTCTATGTCGGGACGATCGATGGTCGACTGATCGCGCTCGACGCAGGGACCGGAAAGCCCGTCTGGGACGTGCTGACGGTCGACCCGAGCCAGGCCTACACGATCACCGGAGCTCCGCGCATCGTGAAAGGTCGCGTAATCATCGGAAACGGCGGAGCCGAGTTCGGTGTCCGCGGGTACTTCAGCGCCTACGACGCCGCGACGGGCGAAATGCTCTGGCGCTTCTTCACCGTCCCTGCGAACCACAAGGGCCCCTTCGAACATCCGGAGGTCGAGCAGGCCGCAGCCACGTGGTCTCCCGATTCGATGTGGGAGTCGGGACTCGGCGGAACCGTCTGGGATTCGATGGCGTACGACCCCGAACTCGATCTGTTGTACGTCGGCGTCGGAAACAGCTCTGTGTACAACCGCGAAATCCGCAGCCCGGGTGGCGGCGACAATCTGTTTCTGGCTTCGATCCTGGCAGTTCGTCCCGAGACCGGCCGGTTGGTCTGGCACTACCAGACGACTCCGGCCGAGCACTGGGATTACACGGCGGTGCAGCACATGATTCTCGCCGAACTCGAGATCGACGGCCGCGTTCGGAAGGTGCTGATGCAGGCGCCCAAGAACGGGTTCTTCTACGTACTCGACCGCACGACCGGCGAGTTGTTGTCTGCAGAAAAATACACCTACGTCAGTTGGGCCACGCATGTCGATCTCGCGACGGGCCGACCCGTCGAGCGACCGGAGGCGAGTTGGTCGAAGCAGGCCGCCGTGGTTGCGCCCGACCCGGCTGGCGGTCACAACTGGCACCCGATGACATTCAGCCCGCGCACCGGATGGGTGTACATCCCGACACGCCGATTCGCATTTCCCTACACGCCGGATCACCAGTTCGAGTTGAAGCCACACACCTTCAATACAGGCGAGGATTGGGCCGAAGTGGCGAAGTCGTTCGAGGGCTTCGAGAACGCAGCCCGCTTCTGTTCACCGACCCAGATCACCGCATGGGATCCGGTCGGCCAGCGCGCGGCGTGGCGAGTCGAACGCGATCCGGAATTACCGGGCGGTCTGCTCGTCACGGCCGGCGACGTGTTGTTCCAGGGAGACGGCACCGGCTTTTTTCGCGCGTACGATGCGCGCGACGGTACGAACCTGTGGGAATCCCAGGTCGGGATCGGAATGATCGCCGCGCCGATCAGCTATGCGGTCGATGGGGAGCAGTACATCGCCGTACTGGCTGGCGTTGGCGGCGGCGAAGGGGTCCATCGCGGAACGATCGACTACATCAACGACGGTCGAATCCTGGCTTGGAAACTCGGTGGCAGCGCGCCGATGCCCGCTGTTCGGAAGCCCGCGAAGCGGGTCGTGCAGGCCCCCAAGATGGAGTTGTCGCCGGATCGAATCGATCGCGGACGGGAATTGTACAGCCGCCACTGCGCGCATTGCCACGGCATCATGACCCGAGGCTCGACGGTCCTCCCCGATTTGAAAACTGTCGACGCGCAGGTCCACAAAGACTGGAAGGACATCGTGCTCGGAGGAACCCGTGCGAACCGCGGCATGGCGAGCTTCGCCGATGTGCTCGATGCGGCCGAAGCGCAAGCGATCCACACCTACGTGGTGTCGCGCGCGCTTCACGAACCCACGCTGAT
>JAJDAM010000957.1 GCA_029261905.1 Deltaproteobacteria bacterium | reverse complement strand
GTTGGCGACGTAGATGTGGGCTGTGCGGCGCTTCGCGATCGTTCCGAAGAACACGACCGCGAACGCGACCCAGACGACGGTGATCAACAGGTCGATGGGCCATTCGAGCTCGGCGTACTCCTTGCTCGTCGTATATCCCAGCGGAAGGCTGATCACGGCCGAGACGATGACCAACTGCCATCCCCAGAAACAGAAGGCCGCCAGTTTGTCGGAGATCAGAGGTGCGCGACACGTTCGCTGGACGACGTAGAAGGCCGTGGCGAACAACCCGCAGCCACCGAATGCAAAGATCACAGCATTGGTGTGGAGCGGCCGAAGGCGACCGAAACTCAGCCACGGGGTATCGAAGTTGAGCGCCGGCCAGGCGAGTTGTGCGGCGAGCAGTACGCCGACCAACATTCCTACGATTCCCCAGACGACCGTCATGATGGAGAACTGTCGAACTACCCGAAGGTTGTACTCACCCGTGAAATCACTCGGGTTTGCGGTCGCTTCAGTCATCGATCATCCGTTCGTTACCTCGCCGACGTGCATGGTTATGGGTCGGTCCGCACCTTCGCGCACGCGCACCCCTTCGTGCTCAGTGCACCCCTTCTCACTCAGTGCACCCCCATGTGCAGGCGACGTGCCAACTGCGGATGCTCCTCCGCTCTCAACGCTCGAAAACTCCGGTGTCACTGGTGCAGTTCGCCCCAGCACGGGGCAAATCGCGTCAGTCACTCCGTCGCTCGTGAGACCACCGATTGGAGGGCTTCCGAGCGTTCTCGAAGGTTCACAATGGCCTCGCGTAATGGTCGAAGATTCCCTGGCAGTTGGTGATGGTGAGCGTAGACTCCGGGCCAATGTCGATTTCCATTCCGAATTGTCGAAGAGTCGTCATCGCGATTGCGACCGCGTCCCTTCTCGTGATTTCCCTTCCAGCCGTCGCTGGCTTCGACGAAGATCTGGAGCGGATCGATCACGCGCTGAGGAAGAACCCCTCGCGTGTGCTCCAACAAGCGGTCGAGTCGTGCCTGGGCCGGCGCGCGTTCGCTCTCGACCTCTACAACAGGGGACACACGGTCCGAGCCGAGCGCTTCCTCCGTTTGTGCTTCGACTTGTTGAAGATCCCCGAAGTCGCTCCGACACCAAAGGTGGTCGCTCCGACCCCCGAGGATCTGAACGCGAAGGCCCGAAAGCAGATCGAACAAGCGCTGTCATTGACACCGGATGTTGCACACGGTCTTCAGATCTATCGCGATTGCGCGGCCTGCCACATGCCCGAGGGCTGGAGTCTTCCGTACGGCGGGATGCCGCAGCTCGCCGGACAGCACCGCAGCGTCATCATCAAGCAGTTGGCCGACATCCGGATCGGCAATCGCGGCAACGCGATGATGGCCGCGTACGCGTCGGCCGAGGCCATCGGCGGTGCGCAGTCCATCGCGGACGTAGCGGGCTACATCGAGAGCCTGGAGATCAACGTCCGTCTGGGAAAGGGCTCGGGCAAAGATCTCGAATACGGCGAAAGCCTCTATCGCGAGAATTGCGCGCAATGTCACGGCGAGAATGGAGAAGGGAACAACGAGACCTACACGCCCCGCATCCACGCGCAGAACTACAACTATCTCGTTCGTCAATTCGAGTGGATACGCGACGGCGAGCGCCACAACGCGAATCCCGAGATGGTTGCCCAGATCAAGGCTTTCGAGGATCGCGAGGTTCATGCGGTGCTCGATTACGTCTCACGGCTCGAGCCACCGATCGAGATGCAGGCGCCGCCGGACTGGAAGAATCCCGATTTCGTCACTGAGTGACCCGGGCGGTCGCGTTCGATGACGGGCTAGAATGCCGGTCATGCGGTCGGTTCTCGTTACTGGGGCGCTCGGGCAGATCGGCTCCGAACTCGTGACCGCACTTCGCAAGCGCCATGGCTCGGATCGGGTGATCGCTTCAGATATCCGCGAACCCGCGGCTGGCGTCGGGTCCGTCGAGGGCCCCTTCGAGCGCGTCGACTGCACACACATCCGAGAGATCGAGAACGTCGTTCGCCGCTACGACGTCGGGACCATCTACCACCTGGGGGCACTTCTGTCGGCCGTGGCAGAGGAGAAGCCACGAGTCGCATGGGAAGTGAACATGGGGGGTCTGTATCGAACGCTCGAGGTGGCGCGGCAGGAAGGCAGCGCGGTGTTCTTTCCGAGTTCGATCGGAGCGTTCGGTCCGTCGACTCCGCGCCAGCGAGCTCCGCAGGAGACGCTCCAACGACCCACGACTATGTATGGTGTCACCAAGGTCGCAAGCGAATTGTTGTGCGACTACTACCACTCGCGATTCGGCCTCGATACGCGTGGTCTGCGGCTGCCGGGATTGATCTCGTACGGAGCACCTCCAGGAGGCGGCACCACCGACTACGCAGTCGAGATCTTCTATCAGGCGATTCGCTATCGGCACTACACGTGCTTTCTTCGTTCCGACAGCCGTCTCGAGATGATGTACATGCCCGATGCCATTCGCGCGATGATGGAGTTGATGGAGGCCGACCCGAACCGTGTCGTACACCGTAACGCGTACAATCTCGGAGCGATGAGCTTCTGCCCATCGGAACTCGCGGAAGAGATCCGCAGGCACATTCCGGACTTCGCAATCGACTACGACGTAGATCCCGTGCGGCAGGCGATCGCCGACTCCTGGCCGGAGTCGATGGATGACGCCGCTGCTCGCTACGAATGGGATTGGAAGCCCCGCTATGATCTCGGCGCGATGACTCGTGACATGCTCGAACACCTGGCCGTCCGACTGCAGCAGCGGGGCTGAGCGCGATGCCCTTCGACCGTCTCGAACAGGTACTCGCGCGAGATCTCGAGTCACTCGAGAAGGAGGGCACTCGCAAGGGCGCCGAGTCGGTGATCGTGCGCGTACTGCCCACAGAGGGCGACCGTGGGCCCCGTGTTCTGCTCGAGGGGGAGGGCGATCGTCCTTTCCTGCGTATGAATTCGAACGGCTACCTGGGGATGGCGCTGCATCCGGACGTGATCGCCGCCGAGCAGGAAGCCGTGCACGAGTTCGGCACCGGCCCGCAGGCGGTCCGCTTCATTAGCGGCACCTTCGCGCCGCTCGTCGAACTGGAGGCGCGTCTCGCAGATTTTCACGGGCGTGAGGCGACGACGATCTACAGCTCGGCGTATGCGGCCGTGATGGGGACACTGCCGGCGCTGATCAACGACGCGACGCTCGTGATCAGCGACGAACTCAATCACAACTGCATCGTCAACGCGATTCGGTTGGGCCAACCCGCAAAGAAGCGGGTATTCCCGCACCTCGACATGGATGCGCTCGAAGCCGCACTCGAGCAAGGCGTGGGGCGCTATCAGCGCGCGATCATCGTGACTGATGGCATTTTCAGTATGCGCGGTGATCATGCGCCACTCGACCGCATTGTCGCGATCGCGCGCGACTACGATGATCGCTTCGAAGAGAACGTCTGCGTAGTGGTCGACGACTCGCATGGCATCGGAGCCCTCGGCGAAACGGGACGCGGGACGGAAGAGGCGACCGCGACTCGAGCCGATCTGCTGATTGCAACTCTGGGCAAGGCGCTCGGCGTCAACGGCGGTTATGTGGTCGGCAGCCGGACGTTGATCGACTTCCTGCGCGAGAAGTCGCCATACTACGTCTACTCCAACCCGATCACGCCAGCCGAAGCGGCAGCTGCCAGCCGAGCGTTGGAACTGCTCGACTCGAAAGAGGGCCGCAACCGGCTCGAGCAGTTGCGGCTGTTGACGCGTCGGCTCAGAGCGGGGCTCGAGAAATTGGGCTTCGAGAGTATTCCTGGCGAACACCCGGTTGTCCCGTTGCTGGTGCGAGACACGGCGCGCACCACCGAACTGGTTCAGCACCTGCGCGCACATGCTGTGCTCGCGACGGGGCTCGCGTATCCAGTCGTCCCCAAAGGGGAAGACGAAATCCGCTTCCAGGTGTCAGCGGATCACACACCTACCGACATCGACGAGTTGCTCGCCGCGCTCGGCTCTTTCTGAAAGCCAAGTGGGATTCTGGGACCGCCTTCCGACGCGGCATCTCGTCCCGACCGCGCAGTCGACGTTTACTCCCGAAACGACACCGTGGTCGATTCAAACGACGAGGTGACCGATCGCTATTCTGTCGGCATGCCCGATCGCCGTCGCCATCGAGGCGCACATCCCGACGATGCGCATCTCTTCTCGGAAGAGGCGTTGCCCACGCTGCGCAGTGCGGTCGCGGATCTCTGCTGGTTGCTCAGTCGGGGATACTCTTCGCGGGCCGCGCTTGCGCTGGTCGGCAATCGCCACAACCTCACAGTGCGGCAACGACAAGCTGTGCTCCGCTGCGCGTGCAGTGACGAGCAGCGCGCGGAGCGGCTGGCGCGTTCGGCACGGTCTCTGCCCGGCGTTCCGGTTTGGATCGACGGCTTCAACGTGTTGACGACCGTCGAGGCTGCGTTGGCTGGTGGTGTCCTGCTACTCGGACGCGACGGGGCACTGCGCGACATGGCGAGTATGCACGGCAACTACCGGTCCGTGGACGAGACACGACCGGCCGTGCTTGCGATCGCAGAGGTTCTCGCGGCGACAAACACGAATCGCTGTCGCTGGCTACTCGACGCTCCCGTGTCGAATAGTGGTCGGCTGGCTGGGACCCTGGTCGAGTTCGCCGCGGAGCTGCAGCTGCACTGGGAGATCGAAGTGGTTCCGGATCCGGATCGACTGCTCGAGGTGGCATCGTCTGACGTACTCGTTGCGTCGGCCGACTCGCGGGTCATGGATGGTGCGCAACGGGTCTGGCAGCTGGCGCGCGAGACCGTCGAACACATCGAGCCCGCTCCGAAGATCGTCGATCTCAGCGCGTACGATTGTGCCGGGTCAGAGAGCTCGACCGAATGACAAACGTCGAGTTGCCGCAATGCGGATCGGTGAACCGTCGAATCGGCTTCCTCATCAACCCGATTGCAGGCATTGGCGGGCGGGTGGGACTGAAGGGATCCGATGGGGTCGTTGACCTCGCCCTCGCGCGCGGGGCGACGCCGACAGCCGGCAAGCGCGCGGCGGCGATGCTTCGCGCGTTCCGAGCAGGCCTTCGCGACCATCCACTCCGACCGGACTGCTGTTGGATCACCTGCGCAGGCGCGATGGGCGAAGCCGTGCTTCTCGACGCAGGATTCGAGAAGATCGAGGTCGTATACCGTCCGACCGGGACATCGGACGCCTCTGACACGCGGCGCGCTGTTCGCGCGTTTCTCAGCGCCGGTGTGGATCTCGTGGTCTTCTGTGGTGGAGACGGCACGGCCCGCGACGTGTGCGCGGAAACAGGCAGGGCGACTCCCATTCTGGGCGTTCCCGCTGGCGTCAAGATGTACTCGGGTGTGTTCGGGGTGAGTCCCGCGCGCACGGCCGAAATTCTCCTCGGCTATCTCGACGGGCGCTTCGAACTCGCAGACGCCGACCTGCTCGATGTCGACGAGGAGGCTTTTCGAGCCGGTCGACTCGAAGTCGAACTCTACGACTCCGCTCGTACACCGCATGAGCCCCGCCTCGTACAGTCCGCGAAGCAGGTCATCGAAGACCAGGACGCAGGATCGGCCAAGGCCCAGATCGCCGAGCACATCGCCGAGCAGTTCGAGGCTCGGCCCGAGACGCTCTTCCTGCTCGGTCCGGGAAGTACCGTCGCTTCGATCGCTGATCGAAACGGATTCGCGAAGAGTCTGCTCGGCGTCGACGCGGTGGTTGCGGGGAGACTCGTCGGTGTCGATCTGCGAGAGAGCGAACTCCTCGAGTTGACGGACACCCACCCCGACGCTCAACTCATTGTCAGCCCGATCGGTGCGCAGGGTTTCGTGCTGGGTCGGGGCAACCAGCAGCTGAGCGCCACGGTCGTGCGTCGAATCGGGCGGACGGGTGTCGTGGTGGTCGCGACGCCTGCGAAGCTCGACCAAACGCCGGTGATTCGCTTCGATACGGGAGATCCCGCACTCGACGCGGAACTCGCCGGCGATGGATTCTTCCCCGTCGTCACCGGCTATCATGCGCGTCGCCTCGTCGAAGTGCGCGTCTGATTCGCAGCGAGGACTGATCTGCGAGGACTGATCTACAATGACATTCGTTCCGCACACCGATGCCGACCGCGAGGCGATGCTCGCTGTGATCGGAGTGGAGCGCATGGATGCGCTCTTCGCCGACGTTCCGGAGCCGTTCCGATTCCCCGCGCTCGACCTGCCTCCGGCGCGCAGTGAACTCGAGGTCGAACGCGAGCTGCAGGGGGTCGCATCGAAATCGGCGCGGCTGCTCGAAGCGCCGGGCTTTCTCGGAGCCGGCAGCTATCGCCACTACATTCCTGCGACCGTCGACAGCGTTCTCCGACGCGGCGAATTCTTCACGTCCTATACCCCCTACCAAGCGGAAATTTCCCAAGGCATCCTGCAAGCGACTTTCGAGTACCAGAGCATGATCTGTGAGCTCACGGCGATGGACGTGAGCACGGCCAGCCACTACGACGGAGCGACGGCGCTCGCCGAAGCAGCGCTACTCGCTCTGGCAGTCGGCCAGGGACGCCGCAGCAAGATCGTCGCTTCGCAAAATCTCCATCCGCAGTACCGCGAGGTCGTGTCAACCTATCTCGCCGGCACGACGGCCGAACTCGCCATACCGGCTACATCGGACGCCGCCGCCGCGAGCGTGGCCGCGCTTCTCGATGTCGACACCGCGGCGTGCATCGTGCAGAGCCCAAACTATTTCGGTCAGCTCGAGCCGATGACGATGCTCGCGCAACGGGCACACGCGGTGGGCGCTCTGCTGATCGCCGTGCCCGATCCCATCGCGCTTGGAATGTTCCGCGCACCCGGAGACGATGGTGCCGACATCGTTGCGGCGGAGGGGCAGAGCCTTGGCATCTCACCGTCGTTCGGAGGCCCCCACCTCGGCATCCTGGCGATGAAGCAGGCCCTTGTGCGTCGCTCCGCGGGACGCCTCGTGGGCGAAACGGTCGATGCGGACGGAGAGCGCGGTTACGTGCTCACGCTTGCGACGCGGGAGCAACACATCCGACGAGAGAAGGCGACGAGCAATATCTGCACCAACGCGGCACTGACGGCATTGGCCGCCGCGGTCTACCTCGCCACCGTCGGTCGCAGTGGCCTTCGACGCATCGCGGAGCTTTGTTACCACAAGAGCCACTATGCAGCCGCGCAGATCGCGAGCCTTCCCGGATGCGGGATCAACCCACAGGCGCCCGACAATCCCTTTTTCAAGGAGTTCGTAGTCAGGCTTCCGATTCCGGCCGAGCGGGCAAACGCGGCGATCGAGGCAGAGATTGGCGTCGTCGGTGGGCGAGCACTCGGCCTCGACTTCGCCGATCGAGAAGATCAGCTTCTGCTTGCGGTGACGGAGCTACACACGCGTAAGGACATCGACGCGTTGGTCGCGGTGCTGCGCAAGACGGTCTCGACGGGAATCTCCCGTTGAGCGAGCCGACCCTTTTCGAGAAGAGCGCTGCTGGCCGTTGTGCGATCGCGCTGCCCGAGCTGGATGTACCGGGGTCGGCGCTCCCGGACGAGTTGCTGAGAGACGATCTCGCTTTGCCCGAACTCTCTCAACTCGACCTGGTTCGCCACTACCAACGTCTCAGCGAGCGCTCCTTCGGAGTCGACTCGGGCTTCTATCCGCTGGGCTCGTGCACGATGAAGTACAACCCACGGATTGGAGAAGCCCTTGCGCGCCTACCGGGCTTCACGGACGCACATCCCCTGCAGTCGATCGAAAGCGTGCAGGGACCGCTCGAGATCATGTTTCGCTTGCAGAGTTGGCTGGCGGAGATCGGAGGCTTCGCCCGGGTCTCGCTCCAGCCCGCCGCCGGCGCGCAGGGTGAGTTTACGGCGCTGTTGATGATGCGCGCCTGGCAGCGAGACCGTGGCGAGGGACACCGAACTCAGATTCTGATTCCAGATTCAGCACATGGTACGAACCCCGCCTCGACGAGCATGGCCGGTCTGTCCGTTCTCGAGATCCCGAGCGACTCGCGCGGCAATATCAGTCTGGACGCCTTGCGCGCGGCCTGTGACGAGACCGTCGTCGGGCTGATGATCACCAATCCCAATACGCTCGGCCTGTTCGAACAGCAGATCGAGGAAGTGATCGAACTGGTGCATCGATGTGGGGGGCTGGTTTATGGCGATGGCGCCAACATGAACGCGCTCGCAGGCGTTCTTCGGCCGGGAGATCTCGGCATCGATCTCATGCACTACAACCTTCACAAGACCTTCTCGACGCCCCACGGCGGGGGCGGGCCGGGTTCGGGGCCGCTCGCTGTTTCGGATGAGCTTCGAGACTATCTGCCCGCGCCGGTCGTCGAGCGTGTCGTGGACGAAGAGCACGGTGACGTCGAGACCCGCTACCGGCTCGAATCGCCGTCGAAGTCGATCGGTCGGATGTGCAGCTTCCACGGGAATTTTGGGATGATCGTGCGCGCGTACGCGTACATCGCGCTCCACGGTATCGCAGGACTGCGCGAAAACTCGATGCATGCCGTTCTGAACGCCAACTATCTGCGCGTGATGCTGCGCGACAACTATCCCGTCCCCTTCGACCGGACGAACATGCACGAGTTCGTGTGCCGCGGTGACGTCGGCAGTGAAGGTGTGAGCGCGACCGACGTGTGCAAGCGACTGATCGACTACGGATTTCATCCGCCGACGAGCCACTTTCCTCTGGTCGTTCCTCATGCACTGATGATCGAGCCCACCGAGACCGAGAGTCTCGAAACCCTGGACGGATTCGTCGCGGCGATGCTGGAAATCGAGCGCGAGGCACGTGACGCACCAGAACACCTGCGCGCTGCGCCCCACACTGCCCCGGTGAAGCGACTCGACGAAGTACGTGCTGCGCGACAGCCGATCCTCCGGTCTCGCGTCCAAAGCTAGACTTGTCGGCGCCACGATTACTGTCGGTTGCTGTGACGACCCGCGTCCCCGGTTTGCCGCGCCGGCTGTCAGGCTCCCGGTCGCCCGGCCGACGGCGCTGGCTCAGCGTCCCGTTCGGGGCATGATTCGGCCGCTTTGGAGAGTCGCTCGAACGACAACGCGATTTCCTTGACGAACGAGGAGAGATCGGGGAGGCGGTCATAATCGGCGTTGAACCCCCAGCCGACCTTACCGTTGTAGCTGAGTGCGGCGACGGCGAGACCGATGTTCTCGATCAACGGGGCCTGCGCGAACAACGATTCCATTTCGGCGCCGAGCAGGTACAGCGGCATCGGCGGGCCGGGAACGTTCGTGACGAGCATGTTCTGGGTTCCCGTCGACATCCCCTGTACGTCGATCGGGACCCACTCCTGCAACGTCTTGACCATCTCGACGCCGGCTGACTGCTTCGACTCCTTCAACTCTCGGGTCGTTTCGTTGATGATGCGAAGCTGCTCGAGCGGGTCGCTCTGCTCGAGTGGCAGGCGCACGATCCACGACGAAACGTGATTGCCGAGTCTTTCGGAATCGGCTGCTGAGCGGACATTGACCGGGGCGCTGACGCGGAAGTCGAGCTTCTCCGGCTGAAGTTGTCGCACCATCATCAGTTCGCGGACAGCACCGGTCACCGTCGCGAGCACTACGTCGTTGATCGAACAGTTCCGGGCGCGACGCACGGCCTTGAGATCCTCGAGCGGGAGTTCGAGCCAATCGAAGATGCGATGCGGGCCGATCGGCCCGTTGATGGGGGTATCCGACGCCGGGAACAGCTTCAGCTTGGCGAGTTCACGGACCGTGTGCGCTCTGCCCGACAGCTCGCGGCCGAGGTCTTCGGTGTTCGACACAAATTCGCGAAGATCCCGCAGCGCGCGACCGGGCAACCCGATCCGATGGCGAAGGCTATCCCGGCGCAGCACCGACTCGGACGGCATCGGCCGCGGCACGAAGCGCGGCGCCTCTCGGATCTCGTTGCGCGGGGTGATGTCGTAGATGTGCTCCATCACCGACATACCCGATGCGCCATCGATCATGCAGTGATGCGTCTTGGCGATCATCGCAAAGCGTCCGTCTTCGAGCCCTTCGATGACCCACGTCTCCCACAGCGGTCGACTGCGGTCGAGTGGTCGCTCCATGATGTCCGCGGCCAACCGTTTCAACTGCGCATCGGTTCCGGGGCGAGGAAGCGCGATGTGCCGCATGTGGTAGTCGAGGTGGAACTGTGGGTCGTCGACCCACACGGAGCGGTCTTCGCCGGGTACCCAGATGATCTTCTGCCGGTAGCGCGGTACATGGTGCAGGATCGAGCCCATCAACCGCTTGATGGACGCGAAGTCGACACCGCCGTCTTCGGTCGCCAGCTCGCCGGCCGAAAAGATCGAGATTCCCGAGCCGTGCATCGGGAGTGCAGGTGTTTCCCACAATAGGAAATCGTTGTCTTGGATCGAGAGCCATTCGTACCAGTAGTTCTGCATGGATTGCCTCAGGCGGCCCGTTCGGCGGCCGCGTCGCAGAGTTCCTGAAAACACTCGGTGGTGGCGTCCATCAGGTCGTGCAGGTCCGGCACCAGATCCCATTCCGAATTCACGCCCCAGTACAGCCCGCCCGCGTAGTCGAAAACCGAAATGCGCAGTGCCTGTTCGGGAACCAGCGGAAGCAGTGGGTAGGCTTCGAGCAGCTCGGCGCCGAGCAGGAAGCGGTGGGAGGCCGGCCCGGCGAGCTTCGTGAAGATCAGGTTCGACGCGCCGCGCCCGAGCTGCCGACGGGCCGGTGCACTCGCCAGACTCGGCCACAGCCATTCCATCACGGACGCGAACAGCCGATAGTTGACCGGCGTCGAGTTGTCGATCGCCTCGCTCGTCAACGCCAGCCGCTTCATCGGGTCTGTCTCGGCAATCGGAAGTTCCGTGATGACCCACGACAACGCGTCGCCTTCGACTTCGCTGAACAGTCCACCGGCCTGCTCGGGCGACGCGGCCCGGAAATCCAGATCGCGTTGATCGGGCGGTGTGATGCCTCGTCTCGAGAAGAAGCGGCCGATGGCACCCGCCAACGTCGATAGGATCACCGCATCGACGCTGGTGCCCTGATCGACGGCGATCTGATTCGCCTGCTTCGCATCGAACGCGACCCAATCGAAGCGCCGGTGTGGACCGATCGGCGCGTTCAGCGGTGTAGAGGAAGCGGGTTCGAGATCGCGCAATCCCGCGATCGAGCGAGTCACGTCTTCTCCCAGTTCGTCCAGGTCCGAAGCCGCTTCGTACACGGTGCGTGCGAACTGGACCGGCGCCATCAGACGTCGACCCAACGCCGCTCGGATCAGATCTTCGCGGCTCGGCGCGGGACGGGGCAGCCAGATCGGACCGCTTTCGAAATCGCGTTCCGGAGATCCCGACATCAGTGCCTCGATCAATCCGATGCCCCACAGCCCGGAAGTCATGCACTGATGCACCTTGGCGACGATCGCGAACCGACCCTCCGCAAGGCCCTCGACGATGTGAAGCTCCCAGAGCGGCCGCTCCCGGTCGAGGCGTTGCGACGCGATCTGCCCGACCAACCGCTTCATCTGCCGTTCGTCGCCGGGGTGCGGCAGATGCGTGTGCCGGACGTGGTATCGGATGTTGAAGCTCGAGTCGTCGACCCAGACGGGGCTGCCTTCGATCGGCGTGCGCACGATGCGTTGGCGAAACCGCGGGGCGCGGTAGAGCCGGGACTCGACGAAATCGAGGATGCGGTCGATGTTGATCCCACCCTCCAGCGCGAGAGGCCCCGCGTCGAAGATGAACGCTCCCCCGACGTGCATGTGAACGTGCGAGTCGTCGAGATCGAGATGGAGGCGCTGCTGGGCCGAGACGGGTTCCGAGAAAATCATCGAGTTCCTCCAGTTGAAACAACACGCACGCAGGTTGCGTGCCAATCGTTTGCACGCACCGAGTTCTAGGAAGAAGCTTCAGTGGCAGTGAGGAACAGGAGGGTCATTTTGCCTCACTGATGGGGCATGTCCGAGCGCATCGAAAC
>JAJDAM010000956.1 GCA_029261905.1 Deltaproteobacteria bacterium | reverse complement strand
AGCGCGGTTTCGAATTCGCGGATCGCGTCGTCATAGCGGCCCCACATTGCGTGCACTCCGCCGAGTTGAGCGTAGGTGGAGGCGTTGTGGGGGTCGGCGCGCAGGGCTTCGAGAAAGTGAGGCTCGGCTTCTTCGAAGCGTCGTTGGCCGGCCAATAGCGAACCGAGACCCAACTGCACCGAGGCATCCGTCGGCGAGCTTGCCGCCGCGCGACGCAGCGTGGAGATCGCCGCGTCGATCTCGCCGCTTCGTGCCTGGATCATGCCCAGGTTGTAGTTTGCGATCGCATGGTCGGGTCGAATCGCGAGGACGCGCGAGAGCGCGTCGACCGCCTCTTGTGTCCGTCCTGACCCATCGAGTGCGCTGGCCAGATCCACATGGGGATCTACGAAATCCGGCTCGATCTCGATCGCCCGCTGGTAGTGCTCGATCGCTTCATCGGGCCTTCCCCCGCTCCAATGGGATTGACCGAGAATATGGTGAGCCAGCGCGTTGTCGGGCATGACCTCGACCGCGTGTGCGCTCAAGCTGAGGCTGTCTTGCCAGTGCGCGACCTGCGACCGGGTCGCAACGGTGAGAATCAACGCGAGCGCGATGGCGGCAGTGGTGAGCAACGACTTGCGACAACGCCAATTCGAACTCGCCTCCGAGATGCCCCAGACGATCGCCACGAAAAGACCGATGTGCGGCACATAGGTGTAGCGGTCCGCCATGGCTTGTTTCCCGATCTGCACCAGTCCGATGACTGGAACCAGTGTTCCCAGGAACCAGAGCCACCCAAACGTCAGGTAGCGGTGTCTGCGAGCGCGCCAGATGGCGAAGCTCGTTGCGACCAGCAGCAGCATGGCCCCTGCGATCTCGGTTACGCCCAGCGAGTCTTCGGGGTGTGGATAAAAGAAGATCAGATCTCGCGGCCAGAATGTCTTGTGGATGTAACTCGCGTAGGCGACGAGTGCGTTGGCGACGCGGTCCGTCCATGCCAGGGATCGCAACAATCCGGTGTTTCCGCTCGAGCGCTGGATCTCGTAGGCGATCGTTGCCGAAATGGCGGCCAGCGCGAAGAGTGGGATCTTTTCAGCGACGACCCTCCAGAGCCGAGATCGTTGCCTCGCGCCGCTTCCCGCATCCAGCTCCAATCGTTGGAGTGGCCAATAGTCGAGCAGCAGCAGAGTGAATGGCAGCGTCACGAGCATCGATTTCGACATCAACCCCAGCACTGCGAAACCCACCACGACCAGGTAGCGCCCGATGCCCGGAGCCTCGACGTAGCGGAGATAGCCCCCGATACAGAGCAGCCAGAAGAATGTGCTGAGCACATCCTTTCGCTCGGAGGCCCAGGCGACCGACTCCACGTGCAGAGGGTGGATCGCAAAGAGCGCCGCAACGGCCGCGCTCTGGTACTCAGCACCGGTCGCGCGTCGAAGCACGAAGAACAGCAGCAGCACGTTCGCCAGGTGGAAGAGCAGGCTCGTCCGGTGATGTCCCCCCGCCCAGCTCTGGTAGAGCTCCACATCGAGCATGTGAGAGAGCCATGTCAGCGGATGCTTGCCCGAGGCAAAAGCCCAGCGAACACTCTCTTGCGTGAAGCCGGCGGAGACGAAAGGGTTGCCGGAGATGTGCTGGCTGTCGTCGAAGTTGACGAACTCGTGACGCTGAATCTCCCAGAAGCAAACCAGGGTGAGCAGCATCAAAAGCAGGCTCAGCCACACATGGCGTCGCATTCGCCGACCTCGATGAGCGGGCTAGCGCTTCGGCGGTGGGGCGGCCACGTCGGCGTTCGCGCTCTGCTCGCTGGCCATGACCTGTAGCTGCCCCAGCGTTGCGACCGCGCGCGTTTCGATCAGCGAAGCGTGATCGAAACCGATCGTGCGGCCGGCCAGAACCAGCAAGATGGCTACGACCAGTGCGCCCTCGGCTCCGCCCAGTACGGCTCCGCCCAGCCGATCGACGAGGCCCAGCCCGACCGCACGCACACCCCGTCTGACCACCCGACCGATCGTCGTGACGAGTGCGATGGTGAGAATCACCAGGCCCAGGCCGGCGACGAAGGGGGCGAATGTCGGCGAGATTCCACCCTCGCTGATCGAAACCAGCCATCTCGCGCTGGGGCCAGCAAATAGACTGACCGCGAGGTATGCACTGGCAATCCCACCGAGCGAGAAGGATTCGCGAACCAATCCCAGCAGGAAACCCCGAAGCGACGCGACTACGAGTAATGCGACCACGATCATGTCGACGGGTTCGACACTGTCCATCTGGCGGGGAGAATAGCCCATAATCGCCGGAATAATCTGCGCCGAAAATCGCAAGAATCGGGATCTCCACTCGCTGAGAAAACCGCTGCCGATAGACTCTGGAAATGCGAGCAGACGTCGTAGTGATCGGTGGCGGCCATAACGGATTGGTGGCGGCCGCCTACCTCGCCCGCGCAGGCAAGAAGACCGTCGTGGTGGAACGGCGCTCGGTGCTCGGTGGTGCCTGTTCGACCGAAGAGGTCTGGCCCGGGTACCGCGTGTCGCGGGCCGCTTACGTGTTGGGATTGTTGCGCCCGGTCGTCGCGCGCGAACTCGGATTGGAGTCGCGTGGCTTGAAGATGCTCCGGCGTTCTCCCTCTTCGTTTACGCCACTGGCAGACGGGCGCGGTCTGACACTCGGCTCCGACATGGAAGCGAACTGCGAGCAGATTCGGCGCTTCTCGATCAAGGACGCGCAACGATACCCGCGCTACGAGCGGCTTCTCGATCGCGTAGCGCGCGTATTGGAGCCGACACTCGATTCGCCCCCACCCGATCCATCCGCGGCGCGCTGGCGCGATCTCGTACCGGTTTCGAAGCTCGCGCTGGGTGCATGGCGCATGCGTGGAGATCTGCCGCGTGGAATTTCGCTGCTGCTGGGTGCCGCCCGGCCTGCGCTGGAGGGTTGGTTCGAGAGCGAGCCGCTGCTGGGTACGCTCGCAACGGACGCCGTGATCGGCGCGTGGGCGGCACCGTCTACGCCTGGCACGGGCTACGTGCTCTTTCATCA
>JAJDAM010000955.1 GCA_029261905.1 Deltaproteobacteria bacterium | reverse complement strand
CCGGTTCAATGAACCAGACGGGAAAATACTCGTCGCGAACGGCCGCCGACCGCAGTTCTCCGTGGCCTCCCCGTTCGGTGATCCCCAAGCCCTGCACCCCCCATTCCCGAATCTGCCGCTCGAACTCGGAGCGCTCGGCGTGTCGCACCCGAGGAATCCATCCGATCGCCTGGAGCTGGGGACTGTTCGGGAAGAGCTTCTCGATGAAGGAACGGAAATCTTCCCTCTCTGGGCGGCTCGAAGCCATCCACAGGGCCCCGACGGCTTCGAGGAGCTGATGCTGGGCTCTGATCTCCCGTTCCACTGCCGCGACGCGGTTCCCGGCAGCAATCGCGAACTCGTGCTCGATGCGACTGTTCTCGAGGTCTCGAGCGCCTTGGAACAACAGAACGCTCGCAGCAACACCGAGCGTCGCCGCGACTCCAACCCGAAGCCAGACCGGTGTCCGCGCCTGGAATCCGGTGTCGCGAGTGCCTCGGCCTGCCGGCATGTACTGGCAGTCTAGCACCACGAGGAAGCGAGTCGGTCGAATTACACAACGTTCGGTCGCGCACTCCGACACAGGGGAGAGGACTCGTGCTCGTCTACTCGAAGGTCCGTGATATGGTTGATCGTATTTTTGGGAGTGTCCGAGATGAGCCTGGTCCGATTCGAGAATATCTTGAAGGCTTTTCGCGCGGGTGGGGAGCCCACGCCGGAGGAGAAAGAGGGGTTGTTTCGCGAGGTGGTCTTGATGACGCTCGCGCGTGCGACGAGCGCCGACTACAACATCGAGCGCGTCGAGGTCGAGACGGTGCAACGGATCGTCAAGGAGGTCACGGATGTCGATGTCAGTGCAGATGACGTCAACGTTGCCGCCAACTCCCACATGTTCGAAAGAGAACCGCTCGAGAGCTACCTCTCGGGCGTCGGGCGAAAGATCGACGCGAGTCAACGAGCGATGATCATGAGGTGCCTAGCCGATGTGATTCGAAGTGACCAGAAGACGAATCTTTCAGAAGCGAAGTATTTCGACATGGTGGCTCGGGCACTCGATGCGACACCGTCCGAGATCGCGGGATTCGTTCCCGAATAGTCCGTTTGAGATCCGACCGGCGAATCATTTGAGATTTCTGACCAGGAGAAACGCCGATGTTTCCGCCCACCTCTAGAAACCTCGTCATCGCATCGTGCGTGCTGCTGGGTGCGCTCGCTGCAAACGCGCAGCCCAGAGCGCAGGGGCCCGCTCTTTTCGATCCAGCGGCCGATGCGAGCGTCGAACGACTGCTCGCGGGTGCGGCGGACGGCGATTCACTGACCCGAGCAATGGGAAGGCCCGCGATGAGATGTTATCCCGTCGGGTCGTCGTGGGAACTGTGCGAATGGCGGCTCTCACCCTCGGATCCCGGTTGGCACGAACTGGCCAGCGTGATGGGAACGCGCGATCGCGTCTCGGTGCTGTGCGTTCTGCCATCCAACGGCAGTCCGAGGGATCCGCAATCGTGTACCGCCCACGTTCGGCGGTCGAACCGGGATCGCTGGAAGGTTCAGCGCCGAGCTGGCGAAAATCGTGCCGATAAGCGCAGATCAGTTCTCTACGAAACCAAGCACCACTACCGCGAGGTCGCGATCGCGATGCTGGACGAAGCGCGCACGCTCATTGCACTGAGCCGACTGCTCGGCGAGGTGCCGAGCGTATGCATCGCGAACCGGTCCGAGCTCAACTGCCTGTGGCGCACCACCAGCCACACCTGGGGACACGGCACGCTCGCCACCGCTGCAGATGTGTCCTCGCGGAAGAAACTCCGCTTCGAGTGTGCGCTTCCGATTGACGGCGGATTGCGCGCACTCGACTCGTGCCGAATTCAAGTGGGAGCCTGACGGGAAACCCGTTCTAGATTTCGATACCCGATCGCGCTAGCTCACGGTCGCCTGGCCGGCGATGGGGTTCGCGAAGGTCAGTTTACGAAAGCCCGATGAGCGATCGGGTGTTTGACCCAGTTCCGCCGACTCGCGAGTCGGCGCGGGACGTGCGGGCGAATGATTGCGGCATGTCGAAGCGTGACTTCACTTCGGTCCGAAATCAGACGATAGAGCCCATCGAGGCGGCGATGATGCGCGAACCCCAGGAAATGCTCCGCGAGTACGCACTGCTCAACCGCAAGCGCAAGGGGAGGGGGGTCACGCCCCTCGAGTACCAGCGCTGGTGCGATCTTGCTCGCAGCCTCGAGCGAGCGTTCCCGAAACGTCCCCCCCTCAATACGAGCGGTCCGACGCGTATGAGCGTCGAGTTCAAGACGCGTGAGCGCCTCGCACAGGCCGTCATGCACGAGGTCCGGCCCGTTGGCCTCTTCATCAATACGCCCTTCGCCCCCGATCGAAGCACGAGACTCATACTGTGCGTTCGGTTGCTGGAAACGGAAGACGAATTCGAAGCGCGGGTCGTGGTCGTTTCGAACAACGTAGGGCCCGAGTTCAGCACGGCGACACTCGGCATGGGCGCGCGCTTCGTTGGCCCGAGTTGTCCCCTCGTCGACTACCTCGATCAGCTATGCCGTGAGTTCGGCCAAGATCAGGCGAAGGACGCGACGGAGGCTTGAGGTCGAAGCGATCGGCAAGCCGCGCCGTGCGCGACCGAACGACCTCGCTTGGACCACATCAAGACGTCAGATCTTTCTCCCCTTGATGACTCGGTAGCCAGCGAGCAGCAGCATGGCGCCGACGGTCGCGGTGACAAAGCTGCCGACCGATCCCATGGCGCCCAACCCGATCGCCGTCGACAGGAATCCGCCGACGAAGGCGCCCGCGATCCCGAGCAGTGTCGTGATGATGATACCGCCGGGGTCGTTGCCTGGCATCAAGAACTTGGCGACGACTCCGATCACGAGTCCCGTTATGAGGATCATCAGGATGTCCATGGTTTCTCCTTGGGTGAAATCTCTCTAGAGGAACTTCTTGGCGAGGTCGAGAATGTCGTCCATCGGGCTGTCGTTCGCTTGTGAACGAGAACTCGAACCGCCCAATAACCCACCGAGCAATCCGCCCAGCAGGTCGCCACTGGTGTTCGGCGAAGACCGGAGTGCGCCGCCCTTCTCCGAATCTTTGCTCAACGCGCCCATCAGCAGAGATGCCGCCAGCGGCAGCATCTTGCGCAGCAGTGCAGAATCGAGTCCGGTTCCTTCAGAGGCATGGGCGGCGACGTTTCGGCTCACGTCCTTGCTTCCCAGGATGTGGCCGAGGATCGCATTGCCATCACTGCGCGTGTCCGAGTTGCCTAACAGGTCCGGCGAGTCCAGGTAGCGTTCGTGCTTTCCCGAGCCGAGCGCACCGGCCAATCCATCGATGCCCCCCGTAGAGCGCGCATTGCGTTCCAGGCCGCGGGTGAGTGCGGGCAGCAGCGCCTCGAGACCGGTTCGCGCTTCACCGGTCCCGACGCCAGTACTCTTGGCCAGCTCACTCAACACCTGGCCGTTCGAAAGCAGGTCTTCGAGGTTCACGCCTTGTCCTCAGCCGGAATCCGCAACACCTGACCGGGATAGATCTTGTCGGGGTCCGTCAGCATCGGGCGGTTTGCTTCGAAGATGACCGGATACTTCATCGCGTCGCCATAAAGCTCTTTCGCGATCTTCGACAGCGTGTCACCCCGGACAACGGTGTGGAAGCGAGCGGGCGGCTCGGGCGTCGTGACTTTGATCTGATCGTCGACCTGGGCGATTCCCTTGGTGTTTCCGGCGACCAACACGACACGCTCGCGATCGGCCTGGCTCTGGGTGGTTCCGCGCGCCGTTGCTACGTCTTTTTCAACCTTGATCGATAGATTCTCGACGGGGATTCCGTGTCCGTTGACGGCCTTCTCGATCTGCGGGCCGGCATCCGCTGCAGCGGCTTCGTCGCGACCCAGGATTCCTCCGGCCAGGTCGCTCAATTTTTCTCCAGCTTCTTTCACGAAATCAAATAGTCCCATGTGTTTCCCTCCATTCCTTCTTTGATTGTTGCTGGCGACATCTGCTTCGACAGAATGTAGCCGGGGTTCGAGTCCGGATCTGACGCAATCTGCCCCGACGACCCTCGCTCGGGGCCGACGCCGGCGTTAGACGAACTCAACCCGTGGAAATTCGCGAGATATTCGCGTTGTCAGTGGGGTTTACTGGGGCGACTCGGAGTCCAGTCGAGAATCAGCGCTCGTCGGAGCCGTGAACGACCCGATAGAGGGCAGGCAGCACCAGCAAGGTCAGCAGCGTCGAAGAGACGATTCCTCCAACGACCACGGTTGCGAGCGGCCGCTGGACTTCGGATCCAATGCCCGTGTTGATTGCCATCGGAACGAATCCGAGCGCGGCAACGAGCGCTGTCATCATGACGGGTCGGACGCGCGTCAGCGCACCCTCGATGATCGATTCATCGAGTCGACGGCCGTTCCTGCGCAGATCGCCGATGAACGAAACCATCACCAACCCGTTGAGCACAGCGATACCCGAGAGGGCGATCAGGCCGACGGCTGCCGAGATCGAGAAGGGTATGTCTCTCAACGTCAGCGCGAGCACGCCTCCCGTCAGCGCCAGCGGTACACCCGAAAAGATGACCGCCGCATCTTTCACCGAGGCCAACGCCATGACCAGCAGTCCGAAGATCAGAATCAGCGTGAGCGGCACGACGAGCGCAAGTCGATTCGCAGCGGAGGCGAGCTGTTCATACGTGCCGGCGTATTCGATCCAATAGCCGGGCGGCAGTTCGACCCGCTGAGCGACGGCTTGTTTTACGTCGACCACAAACGATGCGAGGTCACGCCCGCGAACGTTGGCACCGACCACGACACGTCGCTTGCCATTCTCGCGGTTCACCTGGTTGGTGCCGTTGGCGACGCTGACCGTCGCAACCTGACTGAGCGGGACATACTCGGCTTCATCGATGAAGATCGGTAGTCTCGAAACCCCATCGGTGTCAGAGCGCAGCTCATCGGCGAGCCGAACGACGATGCTCCAACGTCGATCGCCCTCGTAGAGCTGGCCCGCGACGGTGCCGCCCAGTGCCGTCGCGACGATCTGCTGGAGTTTCTCGATCGAAATACCCAGGTGACCCAGATCCGAACGTCGCGGCGTGATGGTGAGCACCGGCAACCCGGTTGCCTGCTCGACGGAGACGTCGGCTGCACCCGGCACCTGTTCGATCGCTCTTTGGACCTGTTCGCCGACGGCGACGAGCTGATCGAAGTCGTCTCCGAACACCTTGACGGCCAACTCCGCCCGAATGCCGGCAAGCAGCTCGTTGAATCGCATCTGAATCGGCTGCAAGAATTCGTATCGGTTCCCGGGCACGCGCGAAACGAGCGCCTCGAGATCGGCCACGACCTGCGTCTTGGGTTTGCGCGGGTCCGGCCATTGATCGCGAGGCTGGAGGATGATGAAAGTATCGGCGACGCTGGGGGGCATCGGGTCGGTCGCCACCTCGCCCGTTCCGATCTTCGAGAACACCCGCTCCACTTCCGGAAGTTTCCTGACCTCGGCTTCGAGACGCGTCTGGAGGCGGATCGCCTGTTCGAGCGAGGTCCCTGGGATGCGAAGTGCGTGCATCGCGATGTCGCCCTCGTCCAGATTGGGAACGAACTCGGCTCCAAGGCGCGTTGCCAGCAAACCATGTGCGGCAACCCACAACACGCCGACAGCGATTACGACCCAGCGCCAGCGAAGCACGCGGTAGAGCATCGGGCGATAGGCGAACCGGACCGCGTCGACAATGACATTGCGCTTCTCGCGCACGGGTTTGCGAAACAGCAGCACCACGCAGGCTGGAACGAAGGTGATCGAGAGAACCATTGCGCTGACGAGAGCGATCACGACGGTCGTCGCCATCGGGTGATACATCTTCCCTTCGACACCCGTGAGCGCAAAAATGGGTATGTAGACGGCGGTGATGATCAGCACACCGAACAGCGCGGGACGGATCACCTCGCGCGTGGCTTCGACGACGATCGAAATGCGACCGCTCAGCTTTTCGGCCTGGGATCCTGCCTGGCTGAGGCGTCGCAGGCAATTTTCTACGATGATGACTGCGCCATCGACGATCAACCCGAAGTCGAGCGCGCCGAGGCTCATCAGGTTGGCGCTGACACCGGCCTGTACCATGCCGGAGATCGTCATCAGCATCGCGATGGGGATGACGGCCGCCGTCAGCAAGGCGCCGCGCACGTTGCCCAGTAACAACAGCAGCACCACGACGACCAGCAGCGCCCCTTCGAGGAGGTTCTTCTGGACCGTTCGAAGTGTCTTGTCGACGAGTCGCGTGCGATCGTATACAGCCGTCGCGGTGATCCCCGGTGGCAGACTGCGCTGAATCTCGTCGAGTTTCACGGCTACGGCCTGCGCCACCGTGCGGCTGTTTTCGCCGATCAGCATGAACACTGTGCTCATGACGACTTCGCGACCGTTCTGTGTGGCAGCCCCCGAACGGAGCTCACTTCCCACACCGACATGTGCGACATCGCGGACGCGCAGCGGTACGCCGTGGCTCTCGCGGATTACGATATCGGCCAACTCGTCGATGCCGCTGGCCTGCCCTTCGACTCGCATCAACCACTGCTCGCCGTTGTGGTCGATGAATCCGGCGCCCCGGTTTTCGTTGTTGCGCCGCAACGCGTCGAGCACGTCCATGTGAGTCAGGCCGTGGGCGAGAAGCCTGGCCGGATCGGGGGCGACGAGGATCTGTTT
>JAJDAM010000954.1 GCA_029261905.1 Deltaproteobacteria bacterium | reverse complement strand
GACATAGTGCGCGTCGCGTTGGCCGGCTGGAAACAACCCCAGCAGTTGATGGCGCTCAACTACTTGTTGATGCTGGGTGCCCACTTCGATGTCGTGATCAACCTCGATGGCTTCAACGAGATCGCTTTGCCGCCGGTCGAGAACCGCCCCAAGGGCGTGTTCCCGTTCTTTCCGCGCGCCTGGTATACGCGGACCCAGGGAGCGTCTGACCACGACGTGCGCACAGCGGTGGGGAAGATTGCATTTCTCGAGCAACAGCGAGCCGGCTGGGCGGGTCGATTCGTCGGAGCGGATTCCGATCACGGATCGATCTGGGCGAGAACGGGATTGGCCGCCTGGGTGTGGCGGGTGCGAGACTCGAGCATCGCGACCCAGCTGTCCGAGGCGCGATTGCGCCTGCTCGCGTCGAAAGACAGCGATACCCGCTACGTCGCGAAGGGGCCACCGTTCGACTATCGGGACGAAAACCTGTACCGCACGCTGGCGGCAGCCTGGGCGCGCAGCTCGTTGCAGATGCACCAACTCAGCGAAGCGAATGGGATCGAGTACTACCACTTTCTGCAGCCCAACCAGTATGTCCCTGGGTCCAAGCCCCTCCACGACGAAGAGCGACGGCTGGCCTGGTCGGAGAAGTCGCTGTACCGGAAATCTGTCGAGCAGGGCTACCCGCATCTGATCGAGGAGGGCCGCGGTTTGCTCGCGAAGGGCGTCGCCTATACGGATCTCACTGGGATTTTTCGCGAGAACGATTCGTTTCTGTACCACGACGTCTGCTGCCATCTCAATGTCGCGGGCAACGCGCTACTCGGTGAGCGAATCGGCCAGGTCATTGCGAAGGGGGCGGCCGCATCGGGTCCGCACCGATGAAGTGTTCGATGCGCTTGCGTAGAAGCATCGTGACGTCGGCAACACCGGCATCGCCCTTGCGCGTGACCAGTAGATTGTCCAGTTCGAGTGGATCCGCGCTCAGATCGTAGAGTTCCTCGAACGCCCCGTCGTGATGGTTCACCACGTACTTCCAACGCTTGGAACGCACGGCTGCGAACGCGTAGCGCTTCTTGTCGGGCGGCAGCTCGATCAGGAAATCCTTTCGCCAGTCGACCGACTCGCCGGCCAGCAGCGGTACCAGGCTGCGGCCGTCGACTGCGCTGCCGATTTCCGCCTGGGCGAATTCTGCGATGGTCGGTGCGAGGTCGATATTGAGCGCGAGCTCGTCGATCTGTTTCGGACCGCCGCGGCGTCGTGGGTCGAGGATGACCAGCGGAACTCGAATCGACTCTTCGTACGCATAGAGTTTCCCGATCTTCCAGTGCTCGCCCCACATGAAACCGTTGTCGGACGTGAAGATCACGATGGTGTTGTCGTCGATCTCCAACTCGACCAACGTGTCGAGCATCCCGTCGATTGCTTCGTCGACAGCGAGCAGCGACTCGAGTATCGGAATTCGTCGTTTGCGGGTCTCCTCGTTGAGCAGCGTGGCTCGCTCTTCGCTCCAGGTGGCCTGACCGGGGTGGTTTCGGATGTGCGCGGGCTTGTCGCTGACGTCGTGTTCGAAGTGATTTCCGCGCCTCGGTAGTTCGGTCGTCGCCAGCAGACCGGCATGGCGGGGCGCGGGGATCGGTGGCGCATGCGGGGCGAACGGGGTGAAGACGAGAAAGAACGGCGCGTCTCGGTTGTCTCGAATGAAGGTGTCGGCCATGGCTGCGAGTACGTCGGTCGAATAGTCCTCCGGTTCGTCTCCGTAGGACACGAGTTTCCCGTCTTCGTTGAGCTCGTAGTCGTAGTACAGGAATTTTCCGGAAAACGACATCAGTGTGTCGGCGAAGGTTCGCCACACATCCCATCCGGGGGGAATGCGCGGTGCCAGCCTTGCATTCTCGTTCAGGTACTTGCCGATCAGCGCGGTGCGATAGCCGACCTGATCGAGCCAGACCGCGATCGTGGAGTCCGCTCGGAATCTCGGTGCGCCACCGAGGGTCACGATGCCGTGATGATGCGCGTACTGACCGGACAAGAAACTCGCGCGGCTCGGGCAACACAGCGAAGTCGTCACGAAGCTGTTCGAGAACGAAACGCCGCGATCGACCAATCTCTTCGTCAACGCGGGCATGTACTGGATTTCATCCCAGCGCTGGTCGTCGGTCATGATCACGATGATGTTGGGGCGCGGTTCCGGGCGGACGGCCAGCGCGTTGCCGTTGTCGTTGTCGTTGTTGGCCGCGATCTCGGCATTCGGGGGTTCGGCGCCGCACGCCAATGCCATCGTCAGCCAGATCGCGGCGATGAGACGAAGCGCAGTACGCGCTGCGACAAGCGATACGACCCGCACCATGCCCCGCACTATTCCCCGCAATCTGACGCCCACGATCATTCGCTCGACACGCCGGTGGCCCGCGCGCCCCGCAATACATCGCGAAGGAAACCACGCTGGTGGTCGAGTAGTTCGACGAGGTGCAGTTGGGCCCGAAAGCGGTCGAGGTTGTGGGTGGGGCGCTGGATCTTGAAGTACGTGTCGCCCTGCAGGTAGTCGGTCAGAAATCGGATACCGTTTTCGAGCGCCATCACGGATCCGGCGAGAGGAAGCATTTCCAGTTCTTGACGCGTCAGCAGCGACCCGGCGCCATCGCGAAAGCCGAGTGCGAGAGCCCGCAACAACTCCGGGTCGACCGCCATCGTCTCGGTTCGCACCTCGTCTTCTGGTGATCGGCAAGCCGAGGTCCGGACCAGTTCGCCGAAGTCGGCCAACACCGTTCCCTCCATCACCGTGTCGAGATCGATGACACACATCCCCTCGCCGGTCTGCGTGTCCAACAAGACGTTGTTGATCTTGCAGTCGTTGTGGACGATGCGAATCGGCAGTTCCGAAGCACCGAAGTCGGACAGCTCGGTTGCCAGAGATGCGTAGACGGTGGCCGCGTGTTCGATTTCGGGATGGAGTCCCGAGGCGCGTTCGCAGACGTCGTTGCTCACGGCGGCCTCGAAGCTCGCGAAGCGATGGGAGAGATCGTGGAAGTGCGGGATCGTTTCCGCGAGAGGCGGCCCCGGAAATCGCTCGAGCAGGCGAATGAACTCGCCGAATGCGCGGGCTGCCTGATGGGCCTGCTGTGGGCGATCGACTTCATCGACGCTTCGTGTCCCTTCCTGGAACCGAAAGCAGCGCCAGGTTCCCCCCTGCGGGTCCAGCCAGGTGGGGGAGCCGGATCGCGTAGAGATGACACGCAGCGAGCGTCGATCCGCATCGGGTATCCGAGCGCTTTCGAGT
>JAJDAM010000953.1 GCA_029261905.1 Deltaproteobacteria bacterium | reverse complement strand
ACTCGGGTGACTGGGAGAAACGACTCGCCAATGCTCGAAGGAAGGTTGGGGCGGGTTGCTCCACGTAGCTCGGTCTCGCCCCCATGGGCTGCAGCCGGTGCGGTTGCAATCGATGACGGGGTTGTCGGGGGTGCTGGGGATGAATCGACGCTCTGCTCCGGAGTGAGGCGACGAATCTGCTCTCGCGTCATCGGGCCTGCGAGATACGACAGCACCCAGCGGGTCTCGAACAGAACCGGCGCGTCTTCGTGCACATTGTTCATCAGGAAGCGCCGATTCCCGAGGCCGGCCAGAATCTGTTCGATTTCGGCGCGGTCGAATGTTGCGCCGGATGTCGCGGCCGCACCCTCGAGCCCTTCGATCACCCGCATCTTGTCGCGCTCTGTCTGGAGGCGGCCGAGAAACCAGGTTCCCGTGTTCGAAAGACCCTTGTAGTCGAGATCGACCGGGTTCTGCGTCGCCAGCACCACGCCGAGCCCGTACGCCCTCGCTTGCTTCAACAGCGTCAGCATCGGCTTCTTGCACGGGGGGTTCTCCGTCGGAGGGAAGTAGCCGAACACCTCGTCCATGTAGAGAAGCGCGCGCAATGATCGGCTCCCGGGCTGGGTGCGCATCCAGGCGACGAGTTCGTTGAGCACGAGGGTCACGACGAACATCCGCTCCCGCTCCGGCAGATGAGCGATCGAGATGATCGAGCAACGTGCCTTGCCGTTTTTTCCATAGAGCAGTTGCCCGATGTCGAGCGGGTCTCCCTTGCGCCAGCTATCGAAGCCTGCGGATGCGAGCAGGTTATTGAACGCCATCGCCAGTTCGATGCGATCCTTTTCGGGATAGAAGGACTCCAGATCGAGTACGCCCACGCGTTCGATCTTCGGGTTCTGAACCGCACCGATCAGGGACTCGATGTCGAGCGAGCGACCTTCGCGCCAGGCACGCTCGACGAGCTTCGACAGCAGCACGTGTTCACGGCTGCGAATCGGATCGGCGTCGATCCCGATCAAGCCCAACAAACCCGAGACCGCGCCGCCGACGCGCTCGCGAAACGCTTCGTCATCGAGCGCGCCCGAAGCGGGCGCGGACAGCGACCGAAGCAACGACAGCGGGCGCCCCGCCGTGCTGCCGGGGGTGTAGATCACACGCTCCGCTGCTTGCTCGAGCTTCGCGATGCGCTCGGGCCCCTGGCCCCACGAATCGAGGCCGTTTCTCCAGAGGTCCGCCGTCCATTTGGCGTGCTGCGCGGGGGATCGGCCTGCGCGCTCGGCGTCTCCGGGATCGATCCACGGCTCGAAGTCCGCCGCCTGAAGTTTCGGAAAGGTCAACAGCAGATTGCCGAGATCACCCTTCGGATCGATCGCAATCACCGGGATCCCATCGATGAGCGCCTCTTCGAGGATTCCGATCGCCAAACCTGTCTTGCCGCTGCCCGTCATGCCGACGATGACACCGTGCGTGGTGAGATCCTTCGCGTCGTACAACAGCGGTTCCGCGTCGGTTTGATTCGTTGCGAGGTCGTGTGCGCGTCCCAGGTAGAACGCACCCAGCTTTTCGTAGTCGGCGGTCGTCATGATGTTTGGTTGCCCATTGTCTTTTTCACGGTTCTTCGATTGTAGAGGGAACGATTGTCGATGACACCGCGCTCGACCACCTCAGTACGATCACTGATAGATCCGGCCCGCATGATCCAACCAGCCGCCCTGCCTCTGGCCCGAAGGGTCGTGGTGCGTCCAATGAACGACACCGCCCCGGTCATTCCACTCGTATTGTCCACGGAATCGCACCGAGTCACCCACCGCCAGCTTCGCCACCCGTGGCGCCAGGTCGATGTTGTGGCTGATCAGAATCGAGGGTTCGGAGTCGAGGCGCAAAATGAACCGTTGATGTCTCGATCCATCCAGATCGTCTGGGAGAACTTTCGCGACCCTTCCGATGCCTTCGACGATCACGCCGGACTGTTGCTCTCGAAACAATCGTGCGAAGTCGGATCCAGAGCTTGCCGGCGGCGAAGGATCGACGCTCGTTTCCGTCGCGAACTGTGAGTAGGCCGCGGCTGCGGCGATCAGCAACAAGAGCACCCATCGCACACGTGATCTGGTGGCTGTCACGACGATCTGCACCCCTCGAATGGACTCGCGGGAGGAGCCCGCTCGAGCGGAAGGTAGGATGGCCGCAGAAGTTCGCACCGCGGCGGCTGATTCGAGTTGCATTGGAATCGATGGGTTGATTTCGGCAGTTCTTCTTCAGGTCCAGTTGTTTTCTTTCCGAAGTAGACAGTAATGGGTGAAAAAACCTACATGCTGTCTGTTGCTGGAATCCAGCGAATCGCCGCGGCATTGATTGGGATGCATGCCTTCGCGGCCTGCATCCCCCAGGAGCCGGACCTCACGGCGCAGATCTTCGCGAGCCCGCTGCTGCTGCTACCGGGGGACGGTCTCACGCTGTCGAATCGAGCCTGCAACACCGGCACGGCGCCTTCGGAGGCGACCGGCGTGTCGTTCCTTTGGCAGGCCGCCGGCATGCCCGAGACGCAGGTTGCGATCGGTTGGCGACCGCTCCCCCCGCTCGCACCCGGCGCCTGTCACGATGATTCGACGCCGCTCGACGCGCCGATCGGAATGCCCGACGGGGCTTACGAGATTGTCGGAGTCGTGGACCAGGAAGACCTGGTCGACGAGTCGAAAGAGCGAAACAACTACGCACGCAGCGCAGTGATCGGATACGGCTACGGGCCGGATCTGGTAGTCACACAAATCCTGGCCCCCGAAACGACCGAAAACGGTGTACCTGTGACGATCGAGGCCGAAGTCTGCAACGTCGGTAACAGCTGGAGCGATGCATCCAAACTACAGCTTTTGATTTCCGACGACGACGAAATCTCGATCGCTCCTCCGATGCCCGACTGGTGGCTCGGCGAGTTCGACGTGCCGCAGCTTCCACCGGGTACCTGTGCGTCGGCGGCGGGCCAACTCATGATCTCGGCCCCGGACGGGGTGTACACATTCGGTGGGATCGCC
>JAJDAM010000952.1 GCA_029261905.1 Deltaproteobacteria bacterium | reverse complement strand
CGCCAAGAAGCTCGAGTTGCTTTCGAACGTAGAGCTGTTCGACGGCCTCAGTGAGAGCCAGATCATCGGAATCTGCGAAGTCGTCAAGACGAAATCCCTGAAGCGCAAAGAAGAGCTGTTCCACAAGGGAGATGACGGCCGCCAGGTCTTCATCGTCAACAGTGGCAAGCTCAAAGCGCTGACGACCTCGGTCGACGGCGACGACGTCGTGTTCAGCATTCTGGGCCCTGGCGAGGTCTTTGGAGAAGTCGCACTACTGGGTGGGACGCGACGTACCGCGACGGTGTCTGCGATCGAAGCCTGCGAGCTTCTCGTGATCGACCGTCGCGATTTCATGGCGTTTCTCGACTCCCACCCGGACATTTCCGCAAACCTGCTGCAAGTGCTCGCACTGCGTCTCAAACGGGTCAGCGAACTCGTTGAGGACACACTGTTCTTGAATCTTCCGTTGCGATTGGCCAAGAAGCTCGATGCGTTGGCTCGGCTGTATGGACAATCGGTCGAAGGCGGGATTCGTGTCGACCTGAAGCTTTCTCAGGAAGAGTGGGGAGATCTCGTCGGTGCGACACGCGAGAGCATCAACAAGCAGGTTCGAATGTGGGTCGATGAGGGAATCGTTCGAGTCGACAAGGGGTACATCGTGATCCAGCAACCGAACGAACTGGCGAAACTCGCAGGAGCCGTCATCTACTAGATCGTTTCCAGAGGGCCCCCAGGACATGCTCCTACGGGGCAAGTACCGGGAAGCAGTCCTCGGAAGCACACTCCACTCCCAATTCCTCCAGCTTCTTCTCGATGCGACGCAGGCGGTGCTCAGTCGCAACGAATCGGGTCCGCACGGTTGGTGGAGCCGACACGTCGGGAAGCTCGGCAGCGCCCCGGTCGGGTGCGGGGTCTGGTGAGAAAAGCGATTGGGACTCGTTGATTACCAGCATCCCCGTCAACGTGAGAGAGAAAACGGCGAGCGCTGAGGCGCTCAACACGATCTTGTTGATTCCACGGGCCATGGGATTCTCCTCGGTCGCCCGGCCAGATGCCGTGGCGACGTGTCGATCGCCGACCGTTCGAGCTTCTGAAAAACTCGGACCGGTGTGAAGCATGTCTATGTATCGCCCGATCGGTGTTCGATCGCTGTGAAGCGCTTCACACGCAAGTTGAATTTTTCAGGCGAAATCGGCCGAGGCGTCTCCCGTCGGCAGCTGTACCCGGAATCGTGTGCCCACGCCGGTCTTCGAAGTCACGGATATATCGCCCCCGTGCCGGCGGACGATTTGATAGGCGATTCCGAGCCCCAGCCCTGTGCCGTCACCGACCCGTTTCGTGGTGAAGAATGGATCGAAGATCCGGTCCATGATTTCGGGTTCGATCCCACAGCCGTCATCTTCGATGCTGACTTCGACCGAGTGGCGAAATGACTCAGTCCGAACCCGAATCGTGCCGCCCTCGTCGATTGCATGGCCCGCGTTGATGACCAGATTCAAAAACACCTGCTTGAGTTCCTGCGGGGCGCACTGGACGGGCGGGAGTTCGGCGTAGGTCCTTTCGAGAGTCGCGCTCCCACGCAACTGCGTGTTCGCCATGCGGAGTACGTCTTCCAGCAGGATATTGAGGTCCGCCTCTTCCTGTTTTCCATTGCCGGTGTGGGAAAAACCCTGGACGCCTCGAACGATCTCCGCGGCCCGCCCGACCCCTTCCAGGGACTCTTCGATCATCTCGTGCCCCTCGCGAAGCAACTCGGTGAAATCGTTCGCATCGGGGGTGCGATCGATCTCGGCGCCGATCGTCTTCCAATGCCCCTGGAGCACGCTCAAGTTCGCCCGAACGAATGCAATCGGATTGTTGATTTCGTGAGCGATCCCGGCCGCGAGTTCCCCGACGGCAGCAAGCCGCGCCGAGGTGACGAGCCGGCTGCGCAGGTCGGCGACCATGCGCTGGTCCCGAACGACCACGACGATCCCAATGGGGTAGTTCTGGCGATCACGAAGCACCGATGAGGAAACGGAAACGGGAATCGTGTCGCCGGAAGCGCGAACTAAATCGCACTCGAAGCCTTCGGTCGCTGCGTGAATCAAAACCGATCCGCTGTCATCGGCCGGAAGATCGTTCGCTTCCAATTCGGTATCTGGATCCGATCTCGTCACTGACTCGATCTTCAGGACATCGGAAATCGGCATTCCCGACATTTCGTCGACCGAATAGCCAGCGAGTCGTGCGAGAGATGGATTGGCAGAGCTGATCCGCTCGTCTTGCCGGATCAACGCGACGCCTTCGGAGAGTTCGGCCAGTATTTCGGGCGCGAAATTTCCAGGCGTCAGGAACGAGTAACCGAATCGCAACATCGTTCCGACCGTGACGAGTCCCATGATGGCAAACGAGGTCGTTCCCAACCGCAATACCTGAATATCGAGTACCGGAAGGATCACGTCCGTTGTCGCACACACGCACAGCGGGAATGCGATCCCCAATGCGATCCAGGGTCCTTGGCGCCGCTCGGCCGGTGAGCGGTGGTTCCGATAATCCCGAATCAACAGGTAGAAGGCCGTCAGGCAGGAAGCCATCGTCAGGCCGTACGAGGGCAAGAACATCGGTCCGACGCTGTAGCCCCAACCCCAGCTCGTGCGAACGACGTCCCGAATGACCAGTGAGGACGACAACGCCAGAACCAGGAAGAACGTGGATCCCGCGTACAGCACTGGGATTGCCCGATAAGGCGCCTTCTCTCGCGGTGCAACCGACGAAACCGCGAGGTGGAGGAAGAACGGGCCAATGTACACCCAGCCGATCGAAGAAACCCGCGCCAGGAACAGTGCGATGTCGCGGTCGTTCGTCAGATTCCGAGCGACTTCGCACACCGCCCAGAACGAGACACCCATGAGCAACAAACCCGCAACTTGGTTCGAGCGGCGGTACGGCTGTGTCGCGAATACAAAGCCAGCACACGACGCGCACAACAGGCACGCCACCGAGACCAACAGCAGATAGGGGTACACCACAGCGAATCCCCTTAGGGGTAGCCCAGCGTTTTCCCTACGGCTGGGCGGACCTCGGTAGGGAATCGGATGAACAACCGAGACGCTTGAGAATCAGCCGCCCGAACGCTGCCTGGGGTCTTTGGCGAGAGTTCGTCGCCTGCGGCTCGGTGAAGGCGCTCTGAGATTTGTTCAGGCTGCGGCTACGGGATGGGGCCAATCCGGCCCCAGCAGCTCTCGTGCTGCGGATACGGCACGGCTGGGCTCGAGCTGCGTCATGCAGCGGTGGTCTGTGGGACAGACCTTCAGTTGACACGGGCTACACGCAACCGGGTTCCGAAGAACTCGCTGATTTTCGAGATGCAATGCGGTGTGGATCGGATGGGTGGGGCCCATCACGATTACGCACGGGCGACCCAGCGCCACCGCGATATGCCGAGGGCCGGTGTCGTTCGAGAGCAATAGACTCGAGCGCGCGATCAACGCCTTCAGATCCTCGAGCGTCGCATCCTGTTCGATCAGGTTGACCGAAGGTCTGGACATCTGCTCTGCGATTCGTTTTGCCGTATCAAACTCGCCCGGGCCTGGAGACAGCACAGGAAGCAGTCCCAACTCCGCAGAAATGCCGTCGCACGCATTTGCAAAGTGCTCGGTCGGCCACAATTTGCTGGCACCGAACGCGGCGCCCGGCGTGACGATGAGCAGCGGTTGATCCGGATGGACGCCGCTTCGGTTCAGTCGTGCAGAAAGCCGCTCGCTGGATTCGCCCGACACCGCGAGTTCGAGTTCAGTCCCCTGGTCCGCGCATCCGAGCTGGCGGGTGATTTCGAGATAGCGCTCGACCGACGGAACGGGGTCGCGCCGGCCCTGGTGCTCGACGTGTTGCAGCCGCCGCGTCAGTAGCAGATGACGGAAGGGGTCCCGTGTGTAGCCGGCCCGCTGCGGGATCCCCGCGAAGAACGGACCCATTGCGGACCGAGGAGAGTCCGGCAATAAGATCGCCAGATCGAATCGTTGCTCCCGAAGGTTGCGAGCACGTTGCAACAGTGCCGCTGGACCGCGCCCCGGATCGATCGCAAAACGATCGAACGACTTCAGGCCCCTGAGCAGTCCCTCCAGGACGGGGCGCCCCTCGAGCGTGATCTCGGCCTCTGGGTATGCGTTGCGCAGCGCCCGCAAACAGGGCGTCGCCATGACCGCATCACCGACCCAGGTCGGTAGCCGTACGAGTATCCGTTGCGCATGGGCGGCGAACCTGGGCGGAAAGGGAGATTGGGTGGAAGATGATTGCGTCATGACGGCGGTGAGAAGAGCATAGCCCGTGACGTACATAGGGCGGAGAGAGTCAGGATGCAACGCGAATCACCTGCGGGGAGGATTCGCAGGCGTGGGAGCATCAACGAGCACGATCGGTTGGGGTTGACGGTCGTTTCCTGGTGAACAGCATTTCGGACGTCGCAGCACGAGCCGGTATCTCGGCAGTACGGCTGCTTCCAATCGAAGGAGAACTGCCATGACGACCCATCTCACCGATCCCCGCCGATCCATCCGCCGAAGTGTTTCCGACCCGTTCCTTTCCAATTGGAATGCCAGTATCGACGCGGGTTCCCTCGATCGGCTCTTCGGGGATCCCTGGTTTGCCACCCGCCCGGCGCGGCCCACCGCGGACGGGTTTGCTCCGAGGGTGAATGTCTCGGAGACAGACGAGGAACTGCGGTTCAGCGTCGAGTTGCCGGGTCTCGAGCAGGGTGATTTCGAGGTAATCGTCGATTCCGATGTGCTCGTCATAAAGGGCGAGAAGCGAACGGAATCCTCGGACGAGAAACATCACTGCGTCGAACGTTCGTTTGGCGCATTCGAGCGAAAGTTTCGCCTTGGTTGGGAAGTCGACGCCGATCAGCTCGAGGCATCGTACAAGAACGGCGTACTGGGGATCCGCGTACCCAAGCCGGTCGAACAGCAGAACACTCCGCGCACGATCCCGGTCAGCGTATCGTGATACAGTTTGGAGCGGGTCGGTCGATAGGCCGACCCG
>JAJDAM010000951.1 GCA_029261905.1 Deltaproteobacteria bacterium | reverse complement strand
GTTCTTCGGGATCATCCGCACGATGATCGCATCGCGCAGCTCCCACCGATCGTCGGCAAACGAAAGACCGTAGGGTCCGAAGTTGTGCTCCTTCTCGTACGGGTACGCCTTCACCATCGTGTTGGTCGGACCGATGATCTTGCGCTCGCCCAGGCACTCCCATTCATACTGGGGAACGATGCCATTGAAGCTGAACAGGTCGTCGAACGTGAAGTCGGTACCGGCGACGGCATCGGTTCGCTGTGCGGTAGAAATCCGGCGTACGCGACGCAGCGTGGGAACGTAGACCCAGGTGTCGTCGTTCTTCGCGTCGGCCTGCGGACCGTCTGAACTCTTGTAGCGATAGCTCAGCAACATGATGCCGCGGGCGTCGAACGGCGCTTCGACGACCGGACCCGACGCGTCCTTGCGCTTCTCACCCCGGAAGATGTCTCCGTCGTCTTTCACGTACTGGGCCTCCGGACGGTGCGACAGGCGCACGCCCTTGGCCCAACCCTCGTAGTACAGCGGGAGTTGCTCGCCGCGATCCCAGTAGGAATAAAAGAACTTCGCGCCGCCAGCCGCACCGACCCAGCGGTAGTTGTGGTTCCACATGACCTTGACGCCAGCCTGCGGGTCACCGAGACAATCGATTTCCTCCATCGGGAACGGCTGACCGGTCACGTAGCTCTCGAGACTGTTGTCGGGTCCGATACGGGATTGGCCCTTGTGCTTCGCAGTCGCGATGTCGTACGCCTCGGCGTTTGGATAGTCGTACTGGGTCGGTCCGATGACCAGCTTCATGCCTTCATAAAAGAAGAAGTCGCGATTGTCCCAAAACTCCTCGGGCAAGAAGGGCTTGAGTTTCTTGACGCCCTCGAAATCGATGATGTCTCCCTCGGCAAACGAAGGCACCAACGAACCGGCATCCTCGGCCTGCGCGAATGCCGGCGAAGCAGCCAGAAGTAACCCAGCCGCTGCAAGAAGCATGAAGAAAGATCTACGAAGCATTGCGTTCTCCTCTATCCCTCGAATCCGCTTGCGGATCGGGGCAGTCGTACCGCATGTCGTGTCATGTCACCGAGAAGACGCGTGGCTGAATTCCGATGAATGTGGATCGCGCTGGTCGTTGGTTCGCTGAAACTGGTTCGAGTCGCGAACCGTTGGCTCGATTCGTCGATCGATCCTCGAGAGTTGTCTGTTGGAACCGCATCGACCGCCGGTGTCTCGTTCAGCCAATCGGGCGCGGTGGTCCATCTTCACCGATCGATGGGGCGATTGTCCACAGAGCATTTTCGCTCATACCCGAGTTGGACTCCGGCGGCGCCAAATCGTTTCGCCCCCTCGGGGCACCGAGAGTTGGCTCGCCGGTGGCGCAGACCTCGTGGGACGAGCTCTCAGTGGCGCGGCGCGCTGCCGCTCGGGCAAGAGTGGGTACAATGAGCCGCTCAGCTCACGGAGAAAAACATGGCCTCTGCATTGAACCAGGATCTAAGCCCGTCGATTGCGTCGAGTGGGATCAACCTCGTCGACCCCGCTCACTACGCCCAGCACGGATATCCCCACGAAATCTGGACCTGGTTGCGACAGAACAAACCCGTCTACCGTTGGGAGCAAGAAGGCGCGCTGGATTACTGGGTGATCAGCAAACACGCCGATATCCAGACCATTTCGACGCATCCCAGGCAGTGGCTGAGCGGCCCGCGCCTGACGATCAGCCACGAGGCCGAGCAGGACATGTCGGCCTTTCCGCCCACGCTGATCCAGCTCGATCCGCCGAAACATGGAGTGTTCCGAAAGCTCGTCGCTCATCGCTTCAAGCCCAAGGCGCTGGCGCGGTTGCACCACGACATCGAGGCCATCGGCAAAGAGATCGTCGACAAACTGATCGAAGAGGCCGACACAGGTGAGTGCGATTTCGTGAAGGAAGTTTCGGCACCGCTACCGATCGCGGTCATCGGCTGGATCCTGGGATTGCCCAAGGAAGATTGGCCGCTGCTTTTCGACTGGACGAACAAGATCATCGGAGCAACCGACCCCGAATTCCACGTGCCGGGCACGAACCCCCAAGAGGCCGCCCAGGCGACCATGGTGGAGCTGTTCACCTACTTCACGAAACTCGTCGAAGAAAAGAAGAAGAAGCCCGACGATGGGCTCGTGTCGCTCTTCACTCAGCTCAAAGTCGATGGAAAGCCGCTCGAGCTGATGGACGTGATGGCGTGGTGCCTGATCATCGTGATCGCCGGCAACGAAACGACCCGCAACGGCACGAGCGGCGGCATGCTCGCTTTCATCGAGAACCAGGACCAACTGCGAAAGCTCCAGGCCAATCCGTCGCTGCTGCCCAGCGCGGTCGAAGAAGTCGTCCGCTGGTCGAGCCCGATCATCCACTTCGCCCGTACCGCGGCCGAAGACGGGGAGATTCGCGGACAGAAGATCGCGAAAGGGGAAGCGGTTGCGCTGTTCTATCCCTCGGCGAACCGGGACGAAGACGTCTTCGAAGACCCGTTCGAGTTCCGGATCGATCGCAATCCCAACCGCCATCTCGGCTTCGGAATCGGCGAACATTTCTGCATGGGCGTTCACCTCGCTCGGCTCGAGCTGACCGTCGCGTACAAGCACCTGCTGCCTCGCATCGAGGAGATCGAGCTGACCGGCCCCGTTTCGCGATTGCAATCGAGCCTGGTGGGTGGCGTCAAGCACCTGCCGATCAAGTATCGAATCAAACCAGCCGCATGAAATCATCCTTGTGAGGTCGCGATGAGCAAGCACGAAGTTCGAACCTTCTGTCGGGTTTGTGAACCTGCTTGCGGACTGCTCGCAGAAGTGGTGGACGGCGAACTTTTGACGCTGAAGCCGGATCGCGATCACCCCATCACGAAGGGGTTCGCGTGTCACAAGGGACTCGCGGCGACCCAGATTCACAACGACCCCGACCGGCTCGACCAGCCGATGCGGCGCACCGACTCGGGTGGGTTCGAGCCGATCAGCTGGGACACCGCGATTTCCGAGATCGGTGAAAAGCTTCGGGGGATCATCGACCAAAACGGTCCCGATTCCGTCGCGGCGTACATCGGCAATCCGACCGCATTCAACACGCTCGTCAGCCCGGCGTTCGGCGCGTTCTTCGCGCAGCTCGGAACCCGTCGCGTGTTCAGTTCAGGAACACAGGATTGCGCGAACAAGTTTGCGGGCAGCGAAGCGGTATTCGGATCTTCGACCATCAATCCGATCCCCGATATCGAACACACCGACTTGTTGCTGATCTTCGGCGCGAACCCGCGAATCAGCCACTGGAGCTTCATCGCGATCGCCGACCCGATGAAGGCATTGAAGGACGCCCGCAGCCGCGGCGCGAAGATCGTGTTCGTCAACCCGCGGCAGATCGAGTCGGCGCCGGGTGTCGGTGAAGTACTCCAGATCCGACCCGATACCGATGTCTACCTGCTGGCAGCGCTGTTGCACGAGATCGATGCGATCGGCGGTTTCGATGAGACGGTGATCCGAAACCACGGCAAGCACATCGACGAATTGCGCGCGTTCATCGCGCGCTATCCCGCCGAGCGCGCAGCACGGGTTACGGGAATTGCTGCCGAGTCGATCCGCGAACTCGCCGGCGAGATCGTTCGCGCGAAACGCGCTTCGTTTCACATGTCGACCGGCGTCAACATGGGGCGCCAGGGAACGATCGCGTATTGGCTGCTCCACATGCTGAGCTTCACGACCGGCAATCTGGATCGACGCGGCGGGAACCTGCTGTCGCTCGGCTTCTATCCGAACGCGAAGGCCGGACGGCGTGCCTACGAGGACGGCTTTACCGACAGCCCGTTCGGACGCTTCCGCAAAGGAACGCTGCCGGGCAACCTGATGGCGGACTACATCACAGACGTCGACGAACCGGTGCGCGCAATGGTCGTCGTTGCGGGCAATCCAGCGCTATCGATCGGCGGCGGCGAAAAATTGCGCAGCGCCCTCGAGAGCCTGGAGTTACTGGTCACGATCGACCTGTATCGCAATGCGACGGGCGAGTTGGCCGACTACGTGCTGCCGTCCGCCGACATGTACGAACGCGAGGACGTGAACATCACCGGGCTCGGACTGCAGCATCGTCCGTACATCCAGTTCACCGAGCGTGTGGTCCCACCGAAATTCGAGCGCAAAGAAGAGTGGTGGATCTTCGCCAAGCTGAGCCAGGCCATGGGACTCAGGTCGCCGCTCGACCAGGGGGACACGCCCGACCTGTGGGGACGCACCGATCACATGCTGCGCAGCCGTGGGCATTCCCTCGATGAAGTCCGCGCCACCGAACACGGACTCGTGCTGCCGCCGCTCGACGAGACCGATTTCTACCAGCAACACCTGCAGACGGGAGACAAACGGGTCGATTGCTGCCCGCCAGGCTTTTCCGAAGCGATCGATCGCGTGGAGTCGCAATTCGTCGAGCTCGAAGCGGAGGGCACCGAACGCCTGAAACTCATCACGCTGCGCGACAACTACATGCACAACTCGTGGTACCAGAACATCGAAGGCATGAAGCGTGGCGCAAAGAACCGCAACTACCTGTACGTGAACCCGATCGATGCAGCCGATCGACACCTCGAAGACGGCGCGAAGGTCCGAATCTGGAACGACTTCGGCAGCCTGCAGATCGAACTTCGGACCGATGACGGATTGATGCGCGGCGTCGTCGCGCTGACACACGGTTGGGGAAACGCGAGAACTCCGGGCATGAAGGTGGCCAATCGGACGCCAGGCGTGAACTCGAACGCACTGCTCCCGGTCGGCCCCAACAGCTTCGATACGCTGTCCAACCAGGCTTTCATGACGGGCGTTCCAGTAGAAATCGCGGGCATCTGACCGCGCGAATCCGTCGATAATCCCGCACCACCATCCCAGAACCCGCGACGAACGAGGCGCACCGGTGATCAAACTCATCTGTTTCGTCAAGAAGAAGCCGG
>JAJDAM010000950.1 GCA_029261905.1 Deltaproteobacteria bacterium | reverse complement strand
GGAACTCTTCGACCGTCAGGCCTCGAGCCTTGGCCGCGTCGACGACGATCGTTTGTTCGATGTACTGCTCGAGGGCTTTGGAACGCATCTCGTAGAGCTGCGCAGGGTTTCCATTCGACGACTGATTGGCAAACAGACCGTCTTTGATGAAGTCATCGATTTCGCCAACCGTGATCGTGCGGTCGCCGACCGTCGCGACGGCTCGAGAGTCCTCATCGGACACGGTCTCGGTCGAAGCCGGTGCACTGACCGGAGCGGTGGGCTCGGTGGCGACTTCGTCGAGAGCTTCGGTCGGCTGGCAGCCGGAACCGACCAGCGACAATGCGACAGCCAACGCGGGGACAAGGTTCTTCGACATGTTTCGCTCCAGTGAATGAATGCAGGAAAGGGATCGTGCTGAGTCGCGACGGATGTCAGATCGAACATCCCGCGGGGGAACTGTAGTATAGCGGTGCGCCGAGGAGGGGCAGGCTCCTCGTAGCGGGTCGAGGAGAATTGGATGGAATCATCACAACCCCGATTGTCCGCTTTGGATGGCCTCAAGTTGCCTCTCGAAGGAGCGCGGTTGCTGGTCAGGGAGCGTTCGCTGTGGGCGCTCTCGGCTGTGCCGATCGGGTTCTCCATTTCGGCGATCGCGGTAGCCATGTCGCTGTTGGTGGCTTATTCGAGCGAGCTGTACTCATGGGCGACCCTTTGGATGCCGATCCTCGAGGCCAGCGAGTGGTACACGTGGCTGTGGATCGGCCCGGCAAAGGCCGTGCTCAGTGTGGTTGGCGCGATCCTGTTCGTTGCGATGGCGGGGGTCGGTCTACTGGCCGCGTTTCTGGTGGCCAATATTCTGGCTTCGCCCTTTCTCGATGCACTGGCTCATCGCGTCGAATTGATCGAGACCGGTCGGGTGGTCGATGACGCACCAAGCGGGCTGCTGGGATCTGCCGCCGACATCGTCAGGTCGCTGCGCGAGGAGCTGCGCAAGACGTTCTTCTTCCTGTCCGTGGTCGCAGTGTTGTCGTTCCTGGGGATGGTGATCCCTGGCGCCCAGCTTCTGACCGGGCCCGCAATCATCGGTTTCGCAATCTTCTTCCTGCCGCTCGACTACGCGAGCTACGCGCTGGATCGGCGTCGGTTGTCATTTCGGCAGAAGCAGCAATGGCTCGGTTCGAACAAGCCGGCAGTCGTGGGCTTCGGTGCCGCGGCATTTCTGATTTGCGCCGTGCCCGGTTTGAACCTGGTCGCGTTGCCGTTGCTCGTGGTGGGTGGAACCTTGTTGGCATTGAGGCACCAACAGAGCTGAGCGGGCCGTCGACCCTCCAGCTTCAGTCGATCAGATGGCGCGCGAAGAACTGGTACATCGCCTTCAGTGCCTGACCCGGCAATTGGCTGTGGGAGCCCTCGAACCAAAGGTGCTGCTTGGGCTCGGCGGCAGCAGCGGATAGTGCGAGTGCCGCCTCGCGCGGAATCGTCTCATCGTCGTTCGCGTTCACGAACAAGATCGGCCTCGGCGCGAAGCGGGCGATGTCCCGCGTCGGGTCGAGCGATGCCCCGCCGAGTCCGGCACCTCCGAGCGCGAGGGCTGCCGCTCGAATCCGCGGTTCGGCAGAGCAGAACATCGCGCCGATGATCGACCCCAGGCTGAACCCGGCATAGCCGATCCGATTCGCGTCGATCTCGTCGCACCCGCACACTGCGCTCAGAGCGTCCGTCAGGTCGGCCAGCGACTGCCGCACGAAGTCATCGGCGAGTCCCAGCCTGTTTCGATCGGGATCGGCGAATTCGGCGGCCAGCAACGAGTACAACTTGGCTTCCGATCGCTCTCCGTGAAGTGGAAAGTCGATCGAAGCAACGGCGAGACCTCGGCGCGCCCACGGACCCGCTGCCGAATCCATATACGGTGCATCCTTGGCGCCGCTCGCTCCATGCGCGAGCAGTATCAGGGGGAAGGGCCCCTCGCCGCCTTCGGGGAGAAGCAAGCGTCCCGGGACGCGATCGCCTCGGCTAGCGAATGAAAACGACTTGGAGTTCAGCTCGGGGAATTCGGCGGGGGGCGAAGACGAGCGGATCGTGACGGATCGGGGGTCGAACTGGGGGCTGAACGGAGAGTCGAATCGAGAGCCGGCCATATCGACAAACAATAGCGCCCGGCCCGAACGCTCGACGGTGCAGCCGGGATGGGCTCAGGTCAGCAGCAGTTTTCGCGCGCGGTACAGATTGGATTTGACAGCGTCTTCGCTCTTGTTCAATTCCAGCGCGATCTGGTGAATCGACTGGTGGTGGATATGGTGCATCTCGAATAACTGAAGCTGGTCTGCCGAAAGGCACTCGGCCGCCATCGAGTTGAGCTGGTCGATCCGCTCGGTGCACTCGTAGGCTTCCAGCGGAGTAATCGAGCGCGGGATCACCGGGTTGTTCATATCGACCGTTTCGAGCACCTCGGTCGAGTCGTACGGAACGGTACGGTGCCGCTTCTTCTTGAATCGGTTCGCGAGGGTGCGGCGCGAGACTCCGAGAACCCAAGCGCCGAATGGAGATTCACCCCGAAACGACTCGAGGGAGGAAAATACGTTGATGAAGACCTCCTGAACGGTCTCCTCGGTGTCGGCCCGGTTGTTGAGCCGCCTGTGGAGAAAGGAGAATACGCGGGGGAAATAGCGGTCGTAGAGGATTTCGAATGAGTCTCGGTCGCCACCGAGTACGAGGTCGATCAATTCGCCGTCCGACTTCGTTGCCTCGATTGCCTCTGCTGCCGCCATCCACAATTCTCCGCTCAGTCGGTTCCCAGTTTCGTCCCGAGTGGCCTTCGCGGCCTTTCGATTCCTTCCTCCCCCCGATCGAGTCAGACTCTCACTCGATTCAGCTCGCGGTCCGGGCCGGTCGGGTGTTCGGGGGTGTCCTTGTATGGGTAGTGGCCGCGCGGTGGTAACAGGTGTCAAAAAATGTCACGCGATGACGAAATTTGTCAAAAAAAACGTGACCGGATGGGTCTCGGGTGGTCAGAGCACTCTCGCCGACGGGAGTGGGTACGCCGTGGTCTTGCTGAATCGGAAGCAGCCAGTGCGCAACCGGCCGACAGGTCCGAAAGCAGAGCTCGCATGATTTCCGTCGACGGTACGGGCGCTTCTGGACGGGAGTTGCTCGCGGGAAGCGCTTGCAGAACCTGATCGAGACGCGAAATCCGCGAAGTCAGAGTCGCGCGGGCTACCCGAGTGCGCTGCGCTCTTCGTCAGTCAGTCCCAGGTCTTCGTCGGTCAGCCCGGTTCGAAACGGAGGTAGTGCACTCATCTCTGGCGGGCTGGGCTGTAACGGGCGCGTCCGGGCCTCGCCTTCCAACAGCAAATGCATGTCCGTTCCATCGCGCAGGCACCTGTAGCGAGCGAGTGAAATCACCCCATCGCCGAGGGAGGCAACCGCGGCCTCGGTCTGTGTGCAGAAACTCGGGCACAGCAGCAGGACGCGAACGCCAGCACCGGGACGGGCCGCGATGCTCGGAGCCATCTGGATCCAGTCCCGGACCCGTGGTTCGACCCAGGCCCGCTGCGCGAGCGCTTGCCCGACCAACTGGAGATCCTCGCCTGGCTCGCCCAACAAGATCAGTACGACCCGACCCGTGGGCTCGACGCCAACGAAGTCGATCTTGGAGTCGGCACCCAACAGGCCTTCAGCGATGACGTGGAGACCGTGAACGAGTTCCCCGAGCCGCGGCCTGAGCTGCTCGATCAGATGCGCGCGAGCCGGAGCGACGCGGAGCTCGACCTCAGACAACGGTGAAATTCCGTGCGTCGTCGAGCAGGAGTCGAGCGACGTCGCTGAGTGCGCGCGCCGCCCTCGATTGGGGATGCTCGAGACCGATGGGTCGATGCGCGACGATGGCGCGATAGATGTGAAGATCGTCCACCAGCAGACCGTAGCTCACGAGCGAATGTCTGAGGTGTTGCAGCGCCGTCGAGGAGATGCGCGCGAAGGCGCGCTCAGCGTCGTCGATTCGCCGCGCACCGTGAATCGTCACGCCGACCCGCGTCTCGTGCCCTGCTCCAACGATCCATTTCGCCAATGCGTACGCTTCTCGAAGGTCCTGAGACTCGGGGGACGAAAAGAGCAGCACCCACCGCAGCAGTGCGCGGCCGCCCGACGAGCGGGTCATCCAGTCCGGCGGTACGCGGACCAGCACGATTCCGCCGTCGGCCGAGTCGGCGGTCCGAGACACCGCGATGTCCAACGCGGCTCGATTGAGTTCACCCAGGTCGGACGCGCGGACCAGTTCGAGTTGTGCGCCCAGTGGCCCCCGCCCCTCGGAGGGCCATAGCGATGCTTGGGACGGATCGGCTGGGGCAACCAGGGTCGCGTTCCCGCCGAGCCGAGCGATTTCCACCGCCAGGTTCCACCCGAATGCGGCACGCACGACATCGCGATCGCCGATCGGGAGCGTGACGATCGGCAGGGCTGCCGGTCGCGAAGTTCGCTCACGCCCCAGCGAATAACTTCCGACGGCGGCTGGGGGGTGGCTTCCGTCCGTCAGCGGGTGATGGCTGTTTTTTTCGATCGGCTGGTGGCTGTTTTCTTCGAGCCGCTGAGGGCTGTTTTTTTCGATCGGCTGATGGCTCTTTTCTTCGAGCCGCTGAAGGCTCTTCTCTTCGAGCCGCTGAAGGCTCTCGCCGGCATCTTCCTTCTCGGCTCGCTCGCGCGGCGGATCGTCTCCAGTAGGTAGGAGATAATCGAGTACGTCTACCAAATCCCGAGGCAAAACCACCGCATCCTTAGCGCACTACCAGAACCGAGTTTCGCCCGCCCACTGCGCTCGAGGCGACCTCCGGGTTGTCAGGATCTTCCCGCCATTCCCCGTCGACCACGTAACGGTACTGATACGTTCCTGGAATCAATCGAATGATCTTGGTCCAGATTCGTGTCTGTCCTTCTGATTCGATCAGTGAACGTACACCTTTATCAGGCACCCAGCCGTTGAAGTCACCAGCGATTCGCACATCGCTCGCGGCCCGATCGCGAAAGTGAACTACGACTTCGCGCGGTGAATCCGAAAAATCGAGGGTTCCCAGCGCCGATTCATCCGTGACCGGAGCCGACGCTTCGACTTCCACCGCCAATGCGCTGTGATCGACGGCTCCGTTCGCCGTTCGAGCGTAACTCGCGATCGGAATCCCGCGCCCCGCCGCTTCGCGCAGCTTGACGTTCATCCGGATCACGGTGTCGTAACACATATCCTGGAACAGCTCGCGAATTTCTCCGAGCGTCGTTCGAGCAAATCGCGTCCGGCCGTCATAGAGAGTCGGCAACACGCGGACCGTCAAGTCGTGATCGATTCGCTCGCTCAGCAGCGCGATCGTTTCGAGCAATCTCTCGACGCCGTGAATCGCGAATCGACTGGTCTCGAGCGGGACGATGACTTCCGATGCTGCACGCAGTGCATTGAAGGTCAGCAATCCGACGTTGGGTGGGCAGTCGATCAGTGCGTAGTCGTATGCACCGTCGGGGAGCGAATTGAGCGCGTTCGACAAACGCTCCGTGCGGGTATCGACTCGCTCCGATGCCAGCTTCTGTTCGAGAGCCGACATCACGATGCCGGAAGGCGCGAGGTCGAGCTTGTCGCCGACCTCCAAGATGACGTCGCGCAGGCGCCCGCCGGTGTCGGCTTCCGCTAGAACCTCGTAGAGATTCTCGTCGATTTCATCTGGTTCGACGCCCACAGCAAGTGTCGCATGGGCTTGCGGATCCATGTCGACGATCAGAACTCGAGCGCCGTCGGCTGCCAAGCTCGCAGCCAGATTTACGGTGGTCGTGGTCTTCCCGCAGCCACCCTTCTGGTTGACGATTGCGATCACGCGCACTGGCTCTCACCCCCACCTGGTCGCAGCGCCCGCCGCCTCGAAGCACGAACGGGCGGATCCGATCCAGTTTCGTTCGCGGTCCATCACAACCGCGGACAGCCTCCGGCGAGGCGGGTGGAGCTATTTCGCACCGATCAGTTACTGGTGCGTTGCGACAGCCGATCAGAATCCGATTTCGCGGCCGGACTGGCCTTGCGCACGGGCGGTACCGATGTGTCGATAGACCGTCGGTAGGACTCGACTTCGCGTTCGAAATCCGCGACCTCGAAGACCCATTCCTGGCCCGAAACAGCGTCGAACGCCATTCCGTCTCGAAACACCAAAACCACGTCACCCGTGGCAACCAGTACCAGCTCTGCAAGCGGACGTTCCACGGTCGGTAGGATTTTCCGCAGCGCGCCAATGGAAGCGCGGATGCGTTGGACCGAGACGCCGGAGTCAATCAATCTTTTCGCCGCCTTGAGGGCCACCAGGTCCTCGAAGGTATAACGGCTATGTCCCCCCGGGGTCTTTGCGCTGGGTTCGACGAGGCCTGTTTGCGCCCAATACTGCAGCTGGCGACGCGAGATCTGGAGGATCTCGACAACCTCTCGCGTCTGGAAGTGCGCGCTGCCCGAACTCGTCGAATCCTGCAAGGACCCCACCCCGATTTGCATTGCACACCGAGCGTACGTGGGCGCGAGA
>JAJDAM010000949.1 GCA_029261905.1 Deltaproteobacteria bacterium | reverse complement strand
CGAATATCGCCTGGTCTCCGTAGGGCATCCCAAAAAAGGCCACGCGTAACCTCACGCCGAACTCGACGAAACGCAGAGCCGCGGAGCGCCGGTCGAACCGAAACCCGAATGCTCCTCCGACCGTTTCGTCATCCTCGAGGGCCTCGCGAATCGCTGTATCGAAACCGGCGGGCAACCGGGTGTCGGCGTGTAGAAACAAGATGATGTCGCCCCGGCTATTGCGGACGCCGGCAGCCATCTGGCGAGCGCGTCCTGCCTCGCCCCTCTCCAATTCGACAATGCGGGCTCCCGCCGCCACCGCTCGGGCGCAGGTGGCATCTGTGCTGCCGCCGTCCACGACGACGACTTCGACTCCGGGCGCGCTCGCTGTACTGCTTTCGGCACTGCTTTCGGCACTGCTTTTGGCACTGCTTTTGGCACTGCGGACGGCATCGGCGATCTGGCCCTCCTCGTTCAACGCGAGGATCAACACCGACAGCGTCACCGGCGCACCATAGCAGCTTTTCCGTTTGCCCTTTCCGGCCGTTCGAGCACTCGCTTCGCCTCCTGGCCGGGACCGGGTTCTCACTGAGGCGGCGGGTCCCGGCCTTGCCGCCTCAGGGTAGGATTGCCCGGGAGTTCTGATCAGGACGGGTTCTGGGTTTGACAGAACTCGACCCCCTACCCTATCCATCCGGCGTGCCCGACGCCCCCCGCAAGCCTTCGCCTGATGGCACCGCCCCGAGCTACGCCCGGGCGGGTGTCGACCTCGACCACGACGAGGGGTTCATCTCCGAAATCGGAGAGATCACCCGACCCACATTGCGACCGGAAATCCTGTCGACGATCGGCGGGTTCGCGGGCATGTTCAAAGCCCCCGACCGATACGTGAACCCGGTCTTCGTCGCAGGCGCCGACGGTGTCGGAACGAAGTTGAAATTGGCCGCAGAGCTCGGGCGCTACGACACGGTCGGTATCGACTGCGTCGCGATGGTCGTCAACGACATCATCGTCCAGGGTGCCGAGCCGCTGGTGTTCCTCGACTACCTCGCCATGAACAAGCTCGACCCCGCGGTCGCGAAGGAAGCGCTGCGCGGAATCGCCGAGGGCTGCCGTCGGGCCGGATGCGCGCTACTGGGCGGCGAGACGGCGACGATGCCGGGCGTCTACCAGGACGGTGACGTCGAAATGGTCGGATTCGGCGTCGGCGTCGTCGAGCGCGACCGCATCATCGACGGCTCGTCGATCAGTGTGGGAGATCAGATCCTCGGCCTCGCATCCAGCGGCATCCACAGCAACGGTTTTTCGCTGGTTCGAAGTATCGTCGAGACGGGCACCCGAGCCGGCCATCTCGATCTGCGCGCGGCCAACCAGGAACTGAACACATCGCTGGCGGCCGCCCTGATGGCCCCCACGCGGATCTACGTCAAGCCGATCCTGAACCTGACGCGCGACTTCACGATCAAGGGGATCATCCACATCACCGGCGGGGGCTTCGAGGGCAACGTTCCCCGAGTGCTCCCGAAGGGAGTGCGCGCCAAGATCGACCCGACCGCCTGGCCGCGGCCGCCCATATTCGGGCTGCTTCAACGCAACGGCGAACTCAGCGATTCCGAGATGCTTCGGGTGTTTAATTGCGGGATCGGCATGATGCTGATCGTGCCGCCCGAGCAAGCGGCCGAGATCGCCGATCGATTGCCCGGCCTCGGCGAGCGTTGCTACACGATCGGCACGATCGAAGCGCGCGGCCCCGAAGACCCGGCGCTGGTGTTCGGCCCGGCCTAACCGATGCGGGGTCTACCCGGACTCGATGTCCGCGAGTCTCACCGGGTCCGTCGGTGGGACGCCGTGGTGGTCGGCGGTGCGTTACCGGGCCTCGTGGCGGCGGCTCGGCTCGCGATGCGCGGCGCGCAGGTACTGATCATCGAAGAGGACTGTGCGGTGACGTCCTTTCCCGGACTGAAGGAACCCTTCCTGATGACGGGGGCCTCGAGCGACTCCGTGCTGGGTGCATGCCTGACCGCGATTGGTGTCCCACTGATCGACCGCAGGAACCTGCAATCCGAACCGCTCGCCTACCAGATCGTGTGGCCGGGAACGCGCCTCAATTTCGGTGACATCGAACGAACCGCGCAAGAGTTCGACTGCTGGGACGTGGCGGATTGCGAGGTCACGCGCAACCTGCTGAGTGCGCTCGATCAAGCATCAGCTGCCGAGGGAGCGCGCCTGTTGGCCTCACAGCTCGCATCCACCACTCGGCGCGCTGATCGAGCGCCGCGTCCCGTTTCGCAATCACCCAACTCGTCGGTCACTCTCACACCCAATCATGTCGAAACCGCGATCGCTTCGGCCCCGATGTTGGCTGGGTTGCTCGATGCGCAATCCCGCGCGCTCGCGGATTTCGGCAGCTCTCCCCCGCCGCAAGCCGCTCGAAACCGCCTGGTCGGTAGCGCGTTGCACGGTGCCGTTCGGGTGAGCGGCAAGGATCCCTGGCTGACATCGCTGCTTCGCCAGCGGATCGAAGCACGACATGGCGAGTTCCGCCGAATGTCGAGTGCTTTTCGGATCGTCCAGTCTGGGAATCTCCCGGCCCTCGTCGCGGAAGAATCGCACGAGGTCTGCGCCGCGCGCGCCCTCATCATCAATGCACCTACGTCGTCACTGGTCGAGATGGGCTGTCACACAAATGACGAAAAGACCGCCGCCATCGCCGATTCCGCGGACAGCTGGCTTCCCTATTCGCCGCCCGCCGGACGGCGCCTGACGCTCCACTTGCGTGGCGACCGCAAGCTGTTGCCGTCGGGAATCGCGTCGCGGCTGATCTGTGTCGGGGACCTGTCGGCGCCAATGGACGGTACGAACGTCGTTCGCGTCCGTTTTTTCGACCGCGACGGAAAGGTCGATCTGCTCGCCGACGCCAGCGTGCCATTCGATGCGAGCGAGGACGAACGCGCATTCGAGGACATCGGGCGCCGGGTCGTTTCGCTGATGCCGTTGGGCGATGAAGGCTGGACACGCGTCGCAATCCCGACACCCGTATGGGACCGCAGCGATTTGCTCACGGACGCCGCTGAAAAACACAGCGGCCCGATTCCGGGCCTGCATCGACCGTTGTCGCGGGTTCCAGCGTACATTCTCGATCGCACCCAGAACGCTCGTCTGGGCTTCGAGGGTGACCTCATGCTGGGCTGGCAAGCGGGAGACGCGATCGGTTCAGAACTCCGTTGAACCACCGCGCAAGAGCGCGGGACCGACGCGAAATGACACCCTGGCGCGAAACTGCACGCCCTCGCTACGAGGTCTGGTGAGAAATGCAGGCTAGCATCGGGCCGCCCCCTCAACGGAAGGTTTCGGCGGTCGAGCCATGGCGTCTGTCGCGGAGAACCCTGCGCACCCGGCGCGCGTCGCAGCGGGCGACGTCTGCCCGCTCGACCTGTTGGGTGCAGCTGGACCCGGTTGTGCGGAGTTGGTCGCGCTGATTCGAGAACGGACCGGTGCACGTCCCGTGCAGCCCGTCGGCGGATTCGACAACGTGCGTCAGCGCCAACGCGGGGCTATCGA
>JAJDAM010000948.1 GCA_029261905.1 Deltaproteobacteria bacterium | reverse complement strand
GATCACCACCAGCAGCGGCGCGTGGGATTCGAGCGCCTGCAACAAGCGTCCGAGGTGTGCATCGAGGTAGGCGAGTTCGGCGTCGTACCCGGCAATCATCGCTTCGGCGGTCTCGTGTTCCCACGGCTCGGGAACCCGCGGCTCCACACCGCCGGCCAGTGCGCGCAGCCGTTCTACGCCGGCCATTACGAACGGCCCCTCGTCGAACTCCGGCAGCCCGCGATCGTGCGGAGGCGGGGGCCGGTAGGGGGCGTGGGCGTCGAAGAAGTTCACGAACAGGAAGAACGGGTCGTCGCCGAACTGGCGCAAGATGGCGATCGATCGGTTCGCAACGAGCTCGGCTCGGCGACCATTGAACAGGGCTCCGGGACTTCCGAAGTCGTCGTCATAATGTTCGAATCCCTGTGCGACGCCGAGTTCGCGTCGCATCGCCGGGCCGGCGATGACACCGGCCGTTCGGTAGCCGGCTTTGGATAGCGCTTCGGCGAGCGTTTCGAATCGATCGGATAGAGGACGCACCGTGTAGCCGAGATCGGTCGAATCGCCATCGGGAGCGGTCTGCGCGCCGTGTTGCATGGGGAGCAGTCCCGTGAAGAGCGAGGCGTGCGAGGGCAGCGTCCACGACGAGGTCGCGTATGCGGATTCGTAGACGACGGCCCGCTGCGCAAATCGATCGAGGTGAGGTGTCGCGGCGCGATCGTACCCGTAGTTGCCCAGATGGTCTGCGCGAGTCGTGTCCAGCGTGATCAATACGATATTGGGGGGCCGATCGGGCAGAGGTTGCGTACAAGCTGCCAGTGAAAGAGCCGTCGCGATCGTGACCCAGGCGGCCCGCCGGTATTCGGCCCACAGTTTCACACAGCCGTCGGTCGATGAGATCATGGGGATGGTGGCCACCCGTTTGGGGCTAATACCAGCGCGCTTTCGGCTATCGTAGCAGGGTCCCTACCACCCGACTGCCAGAGCGGGAAGGCTTTGCGAGCATGGTCATCATCACGTTGCCGGCGTACAACGAGGAGCAGACGCTTCCGCTTCTGCTCGAACGCACACGCGAGGCGATGGAAGAGAACCAGATCGAATACCGCGTGATCGTCGTCAACGACGGAAGTACGGACGCAACGGCCGCGGCGGTCGACAAGATGATGGCCAGCATGCCGATCATCCGTTTCGATCACGACGGAAATCGCGGGCTGGGCGAAACCATCCGAACCGGTCTGATCCATGCGATCGAGGGCGCCGATGACCGGGACATCATCGTCACGATGGATTCCGACAACACGCATACGCCCGGCCTGATCGCGGCGATGGTGCGCGGAATTCGCGAGGGAAACGACGTGGTGATCGCGTCGCGATTTCGCCAGGGATCCCACATCAAAGGGGTTCCGATGTACCGCCGAGCGCTGAGCCGAGCGGGCAGTACGCTGTTTCGAGTCGTCTTCCCGACGCGCGGTGTTCGCGACTTCACTTCGGGTTATCGGGCCTACCGGGCCGGTGTGGTGAAGCAGGCGTTCGCCACCTACGGTGGTGAATTCGTCGCCGAAAGTGGCTTCAGCTGTATGGTCGACATCCTGCTGAAGCTGCGGAAACTCGACGCGATCATGAGCGAGGTGCCGCTGATCCTCCGCTATGACATGAAGTTCGGAGTGAGCAAGATGGCCGTCGTGCAGACCGCGATCGACACACTGGTGCTGCTCGTCAGGCGGCGCATGGGTTCGAATTGAGCGAACTCGACGCGAAGGGCGTAGGCGACTACTTCGCGCGGGCGGGCACCGTCAGCGAATGGTGGACACCGGGGTCGGGCCCGCTGGCGTTCCACTACAACGCCGAACTGCAAGCCATCGAGGACCAACTCGAGATCGATCCGAGCTGGAAGGTGCTCGATGTGGGGACGGGGCCGGGTCGCTTCGGCGCGTTGTTTGCCGGCCACGGCTGCCAGGTAACCGGCGTCGATCTGAATCCGGACATGCTCGAAATCGCAGGTGATACGGTGCGGGGACTCGGTTTGGAAGATCGCTTCGCGGTCGGGCCGGGAAACGCGGAAGACCTCTCGGAGTTCGCCGACGACAGTTTCGACGTCGTCTGTTGCATGGAACTGTTCGACCACTTGCCCGACCTGCACAAGGCACTGGCAGAGATGCGACGTGTGCTCAAGCCGGGCGGCCGGTTCCTGTACACCTATGTTCCGAGCGAATCTTTGTACGGGTGCCTGGGCAACGCCTACCGCTGGCTGCGCGCCCGCATGCGCCCGTCCGAACTGATGATCTCGCGTACCTACAGTCGCGATACGCTCGATTCACTGCTGGCGGCCGCTGGGCTACGGCTCGAGCGATATTGGGGTGTGGGGATCTTCTGCGTGAGCGCACAGACCCGGCTGTTTGGCGACAACGTGATCGTGCGTGGTCTCACCGCGATCGCACGCGCCGAGTCGCAACGCTGGCCCTACTACACGGCTCCGATGATCGCGCGTCACGGGGCCCATGTCGTTGCACTTGCGCGTCCGGTCGCAGAAGTCGCCCGCTGATGAAGGTGTGCATCAGTATCGACCTGGACAACTACCTCGACTACCAGAGCCTGGTGGATACGCAACTCGATGCCGAGGCCCCCAGTTTCTACACCGACGCCATACCCCGCTTTCTCGACGTCTTCGATGCAAACGATGTGAAGGCGACTTTCTTCGCAATCGGGCGCGATCTGGCGGATCCCGACGCGCGCAAGGCGCTGCGCGAGATCGTGTCGCGCGGGCACGAGGTGGGCAATCATTCGTTCAGTCATCCGTATAATTTCCGACAGCTGAGCCGTTCCCAAAAGGAGACAGAGATCGACCAGGCCGATGCCGCCATCGCGGATGCGATCGGTGAGCGGCCGCTGGGCTTCAGGACACCGTCGTGCGACATTTCGGTCGAAACGCTCGATCTGTTGGTCGAACGCGATTACCTCTACGACTCGTCGATCTTT
>JAJDAM010000947.1 GCA_029261905.1 Deltaproteobacteria bacterium | reverse complement strand
CTCGACGTCGGCCCGGCGGACGACACCCTGCAACCGTCCATCTTCATCCACCACCGGCATCGCGTGCACCGCGCGCCAGCCCGGGTCCGAAACGATGCGCTCACGGTCCGCCCGTACCGGGAGGCGGTACACCTCGCGATGCATGATCGACTCGAGCGTGTGCTTGGGGGTCGCGAGCAGGATTTCCCGCAGATTGACCACTCCGACCAGGCGCTGCTCGCCGTCGAGCAGGTAGACGTTGTAGTGCGTGTTCTGTGGCAACGAGCGAATTCGTTCGATCGCTTCCCGGGCGGTCAGTTCGATCGGCAGCGACAGCACGTCTGGATCCATCAGGGAGCCAGCGGTGTCTTCGGGATACCGCAGCCTCGCGCGCAGTGCGCGCGCAGCCCGCGGGGGCAGTGCCTCGATCACGGGCTCCAGCTTGTGCGGCTCGACGCGCCGGAGCAGCCTCGCGGCCCGGTCCGACGGCAGACGCGAAACGGCGGAAGCGACGGCCGCAGGGTCGAGCAGATCCAGCACCGCCGTCACGGAATTCGGCGAGATTGATGACAGCACCTCGGCTGCGACTTGCGCGTCGACGCCGGCGAGGAGGTCCGCGGCATCCTTCGAGGGAAGGGTCTCGAGTGCACGCGCGGCCTCTCGAGGGTGCCGTTCGAGCAGCTGACCCGCCAATTCGGAGTAGAGTTCCATGGGGGGCTCCGGGGATAATCGCGAAAAATAGAGGGGGGCGACGCGCTTGTGAGCCATTATGCACGTTGGCCTGCGCAGTTGCACATGCTGGCCCAAAGGAAAGCCCGAATCAGGCAGTAGGCGCAGTGAACGGGGCGTTTCGAACGCGATCACGAACTTCGACTTCATAGCGGGAGGCGGTATCCATGAACAGCCAAATTCTCGACATCGACGCGTGGCGCCAGGTTCTGATCGAGTGGGTTTCCGCGATCGGATCGACCGTGGCGGAGTTCCTTCCGAAATTGCTGGCGACAGCGCTGATTCTGCTGATCGGTTGGATGATCTCGAAGGCGATCGAACTGATCGCGCGCGGGGCACTGGCCCGCATGGGGCTCGATCGCGCCTCTGAACGCCTGCGGCTAACCGGAAACCTCGGGCGCGCCGGCGTCCGTGGACCGCTGTCGCGCGTCGTATCGCGCCTGATCTTCTGGGCGCTGATGCTGACGTTCGTACTTTCGGCTGTCGAAACCCTCGGCCTATCGGGGGTTACGCGTACGATCGATCGCTTCATCGCGTTCCTACCCAGCATCGTCGCGGCCGGCCTCATCCTCGTGTTCGGATTGCTGTTGTCCCGATTCGTGCGCGACATCGTCAGCTCGGGAGCGGCCGCCGCCAACTTCTCCGATGTTCGTCGGATCGGCGCCGTGGCCAGCGCCGCCACCACCCTGGTGGTCGTGGTGTTGGCGATGGAGCAGGTTGGAATCGATACCGCGATCCTGGTCACCGCAGCCACGGTGCTGTTAGGCGCGATGGCCGTCACCGTCGGCGTGACCTTCGCGCTCGGCGCGCGACCGATCCTCACCCACATTCTGGCGGGCCACTACCTGCGGCAATCGCTGCCTGTGGCTGGCAGCGTCGAAGTCGATGGGCGCCGCGGGGAGGTCGAGCGGGTCGGGCCGGTGGACACCGTCTTTCGCAGTGCGGACGAACGTTGGAGCATGCCGAACGCGCGTTTGCTCGAAGAAATCATCCAACGTTGACGCATGAGCGGCGGATCGAATCATTCTGGAAGACTGGTTGCGCCTGTACTCGCCGCATTCGTTCTGTTCGTCGCGTGCGCGACTGATTTGGGACCGGGCAGCCCGTGGGCGCCCGATTGGAATGCGCGTGTCGATGACGCGACCGGAATACAAGACCATCCCTGCGGTGATTTCGAATTCGATCGCTGGGCTGATGCGTTTCTCGCAGATTGTCGCGAGCCAGTTGGCGACTGTTCGAAGCGAACCGCCTGGGTTCGCGCGCGGTCCCGGCAATGCCAGGACTGGCAGAACTGGCTGGTCAGGAATCACCACCAGCACGAACGGCTCGACGCCCCCGAGCCAGACGTTCGCCTTCGCTAATCGCTCGTTCGAACGCCGAAGGAGGCACCCAAGCCCGTCGTGACCCCGGTGGGCCCGAAGGAGCGGAACACGGAATCGTCGCGAGGCGTCTCAATCTGAGTCGGAAACCCATTCAGCCGCAGTGCGGGGAGGGTCATGCAGGACTTCATCGGTCGGCCAGGCACCCCCGCGCCAGAGAACTCGCGCCGTTTCGCGCTCACTGCGCTGTGGGCAGTCGCTGTGTTCACAGTGGGTGGCGCGACAGTCGGCTGTGGACACGGGAAGGTGGCGACGACGCCGCTGGCACTTCCCGCACTCATGGCGCTCGACAAGGGCACCCAACACAGCCCCTCCGCGTCATTGCCCGCTCGTGACGACCTCGTCCACCGGTTGATCCTGATTGGGGATGCCGGCGATCCAGCGCCGTTGGAAAGCGCGCTGGTTTCGCTCGGGCGCTGGGGCGATGCGGCACCCGAACAGACGACGGTCCTGTTTCTCGGCGACAACCTCTACCCGGCCGGTCTCGACGCCCATGATCCTGCACGCGGAAAGGCGATCCTGCGACGCCAGGTCGAAGCCACTACGGCGTCGAAGATCTTCCTCGCGGGCAACCACGACTGGGGTTCGCCGCGCAGAGTGTCCACGGTCGAGCGAGAGGAGGCGTACCTCGAGTCCTTCGGTCCAACCACCGACTTCCTGCCAAAGCACGGATGTCCCGGACCCGTCGCCCGGACGCTTGCCCCAGCCGGCGAACTCGCGAAGCCACTGACGGTCATCTTCATCGACCTCCAGTGGTGGCACCTCGATCGCGACGAACGTCCGCCCTGTGGAGCGATCGAGACCGAAGCCGATCTGCTCGCCGCGCTCAGCGCGGAACTCGAAATGCGGCGAGATGAGTGGGTGATCGTGGCAAGCCATCGTCCGATTCGATCGGCCGGCCCTCACGGCACGCAACCCGTCGCGTCGACCGGGAACTCGCTCAGCGCGTGGACGCGCGGAATCTTGCACCTCGGGGGTCCCTGGTACGTCGAAGCACTCGGACGGATCGCCAACGCGATGGCCGCCGCTCCGCCACTGGCCGCAGTGGGAGGCCACGATCACAGCCTTCAGGTGATCCAAGGTGGAGCTGCGGCGCGCTACGTGATCGTGAGCGGCGCGGGCGCCGAAACCAAAATTACGGGTGTGACGGCAATCGAGGGAACGTACTTCGCCCACGCGAAAACGGGCTTCATCGTCATCGACTTCCGCCGCACCCCGTCAGGTGATCTCGTTACGGCGGTCGTCGTGGAATCCGAGCGCGACAACCCGGTCTTCGCGATGGATCTCGCCGAGCCCGCGACCCGATGAGCAGCGTGGATTGACGCGTGGTGTAGAATCACGCCTCTGCGGGATCGTTGCAGGATCGATGTGTGAAAATACTTAGAGCAAATACGCGGGGCCTCCGACAGTTCTCGCTTGCCCTTTCGCTGCTGGTGTTCGCGGCCGCGATCGGCGACCTCGGCCACGCGCGCAGCGGCGCGTCGTGGCACGGACCCGAGACGACTTCGGTCTCGTCGCAACTCGATCCGTTGTCGCCGGATCACCCCGACTCCCGGTCGCCAGGCGTCACGGCCGATTGTCCGCTGTGCAACATCGGGCGCACGTTGAACACGGGAGTGACCGCAACGCTCGCGTGCTCTTCCGCGTTCCGTCAGCGATTCCACGCGGTGTTCTCCTACCAAGTGACGCCCGTCCGTTCCCCCCATCGCTGTACTGATCCTGCTCGCGCCCCACCCGCACGATTCTCCGCCTGATTCCCGATCGTCATCTGGAACGAAGAGGTAAGCCACTGCGCTTGCAGTGACTTCGGAGGACTGTGCGATGAGAGTTGCCCTTGTTTGGGCTGCGGCGTTTGCCGTGTGCTGTTCCGGGTTCGTCGCCCCGTGTGTCAAAGCCGACGAGCGTTCGATGGACACATTGATGGAAACCGTGGAACAACTCGCCGACCGCGTCGAGGCGATGGAACGCTCGCGGGGCGAGGACAGAAAGCGGATCCGCGAGCTGGAAGAAGAACTCGCGTCGATTCGTTATGCGAGTACACACGATGCGACACCCAATGCGACGCCCAATATCACGCCCAGTGTCACGCCCAATGCCCCACCACCCACCGAGCAAGCCGCGAGGCCGGCAGGCATCGCGGCCCTCGGACAAGGAAACCTGCTGAATCCGGAGATCACGGTTTTCGTGGACATGGGTGGAAGCCTTTCGACCGACGACGACAATGACGCCCGCAACCGCTTCACGTTGCGCGAGGCAGAGGTGGACTTCCGCTCCGCCGTCACATCTCGCGCCGACGGCGTCCTGGTACTCGCGGTCGGGGAGGAAATCGAAGATCCATTTGGCGATGTCGACATCGATTTCGAGTTCGAACTCGAAGAGGGCTATCTCGATGTACATACCCTGCCGTGGGATCTCGCGTTCAGGGGCGGGAAATTTCGCTCGGGATTTGGGCGAAACAATCTGCTTCACACCCACGACCTGCCGCAGGTGACACGTCCGCTGGCCGTCCAGGCGTTCCTCGGCCCAGAAGGGCTGACGACGGTGGGCGCCTCGCTGAACTGGCTCGTTCCGAACCCCTGGGATCAATACGTCGAACTCGCCGCACAGATCGTCAACGCGGATGGCGGTGCGGAATCGCCGATTCTCGACGGACCGGATGCCGCGAATCCAGCCGTCCTGAGTCATCTCAAGTTCTTTCGCGATGTGGGTGACACCGCGTCGCTCGAACTCGGCACGAGTTTCCTGTTCAGCCAGGCTTCGGGCGATCGCGATGACGGATACACGGCGGGCGCGGACGTCACTTACTTGTGGCGAGACCCGATGGCTCCGGATTTTCGCAGCTTGGTGCTGCAAGGCGAACTGTTCTGGACCAACAGCGATTTCGATGACGGAAACGGACACGACTACTGGGGGGCCTATGCGTTCGGCCAGTACCAGTTTGCGCAGAACTGGTACGCCGGGGTTCGGATGGATTACACCGAACTGCCCAGTGTGGAGGCGCCCCGGGGAGGGGACTCCGAATGGGGCGTCTCCTCGTACCTCACCTGGTACGTCGCCGAGGCGCTTCGGCTCCGGTTGGAGTACCAGCACCTGCAGCGCGACCTGTTGGGTGAAAACGACTCCGAAGATTCCTTGTTGCTCGGGGTAACGTTCTACATCGGCGCGCATCCGCCGCACCCGTATTGGGTGAACCGATGAGCGCCAGCAAAGCGCGCGTTCTGGTTCTACAGGCTCTGCTGATCGCGCTGGTCGGCGCGCTGATGCCGGGCCGCTTGCTCGCCGACGTGTTCGTCGTGACGACGAACCCCACGCTCGCCGACCTGGTGCGTCAGGTCGGCGGCGAAGGAGTTCGGGTCGAGAGTCTGATGCGCGGCCCGGAGAATCCGCACAACGTGGTTCCGAAGCCGAGTTTCGTGATGAAGCTGCGCAAGGCCGATCTGTTCGTTCACCTCGGGCTCGATGCGGAACCCTGGGTTCCGAACCTGCTCCGCGGTACCCGACAGGAGCGGCTGCTCAGCGGTGGCAGCGGCAATGTCGACGCGTCGACTGGAATCGCGCTGCTCGAAGTTCCCTCCCAGGGTGAACTGACACGGGCGATGGGGGACATCCATGTCTACGGCAACACCCACTACGTCCTCGATCCGCTCAACGGGATCGTGATCGGGCGCACGATCGCGAAGGCGCTCGCGCGGGTCGA
>JAJDAM010000946.1 GCA_029261905.1 Deltaproteobacteria bacterium | reverse complement strand
GCGCCTGGGTGGTCAGTTTCGTCCAGCGGCGCTCCCCCTCGGTCTCGAATCGGCCGAGTTGGTGACTGACGTCTCGAAGCACGCGCGTCATCCCGCTCCGGACATCCTTCTGTGCGCCTTCGATCTGTTTTTCGAGCTTGTTCAGATCACGACGTACCTGCCGCGAGAAGACACGGAGGTCCTTCGGAAGTTCGCTTTCGATGCGCTGGATCGCGGTCTTTCGCTTGGGCGCCTTGGCGCGAACCTTCTTCTTGGAAGCCGTCTTTTTCGCAGCCTTGCGACGCGTCGTCTTGGCCGTTCCAGCCGCTTTGCGTTTTGTTGTGGGCATTACAAATCTCCATGAGGGTTATCGATGAATCTATAAATCTATACGCAAACTGCGTGCCAGTTAGCCAAAAACACGCATGACTTCGATCGCGACGAAAATGGAACTGGCGACGAAACCTGCGACCGGGACCCAGCATGGAACTTCCGTGATTCCATCTGGCGAGGTTTGCTGCCTCTTGACGAGTACGAGAGACAGGTTCACCAGCGCGAACGTGACCAAGGCGATGCTCGCCGTTGCTTCGGCGAGTCCGGCAAGCGGAAACGTGAGAGCCAGCGTTGCGACGGCTCCCGCCACCAGGCACGTCGCGAGAAGTGGTGTCTGGGTTCGACGATTGACGTTTCCCAGCACCGCCGGGAGTGCTCCTTCTCTCGCGAGCCCGTAGAGGATGCGCGAAGACTTGATCGTCTGGATCAGTGCACCGTTGAGCAGCGCGAGGATCGCGATGGTGCCCATGATTCCGGGAGCGCCACCACATCGCTCGAATACCAGCGTAAGCGGCGCGGGGGCTGCCGCGAGCTCGGCTGGAGGCACCACCAGCACAGCTATGGTCGAGACGAGCGCGTAAAGCAGCGATGTGCAGGCAAGGGTCAGCACGATCGCTCGGGGAAGCGTCCTGCGTACGTCTCGGACTTCCTCCGCAACATTCACCATGTCTTCGAAGCCAAGGAAGGCAAAGAAACACAGCACGGTCGCCACCGACGCTCCGCGCCAATCAGACAAACTCGACGGTACGATTTCGCCGATGGCAGCTGGCGAAGCGTCGATATGCACCAGCCCGAAACCGATCACCAGCAGCAACCCGCCCACCTCGACCATTGTCAGCAACCCAGCCGCTACGACCGATTCCTTCACGCCCCACGCGGCAAGGCCGCCGAGCAACAGGACTGCCATGAGGACCGCCGCCGGTTTGGAAAGTGCTGCGAGTTCCGGCAGATAGCCGACGAAGGCGACGACGACGGTCGATGCCGACACGATTCCGGCCGTCACCGCGAGCAGCCCCACGCCCGTAGCGAGCCAACGCAAGCCGAAGCCTTCCCGTACGTACACCGCCTCACCCGCAGCGCGCGGAAAGCGCGACGAGAGTTCGGCGAACGACAGTGCGGTGAAGGACGCCAGGCCCGTTGCCAGCAGGAACGAAAACGGTGCGTGCATACCTGCGACACCGGCGACTACACCCGTCAGCGCATAGATCCCGGCTCCAAACGTCGTGCCCAGGCCGTAGAGCACGAGCCCCGGCAGTGAAATACTGCGCCTCAGTGAGGGCGTGGGTTCTGTCGAGGCCACGATCAGATTCTGACCAGCGTCCACGCCGCGTAGTCGATCAGTCGCGCGAGCCATCCGCGTTTCGCCAGCGCATCAATTTCGATCGGGCGGGCGCCGGTCCGGCCGGGTCCGAAACGTCTCCGAATCCACGCTGCAGTCTCACGGCCTTCCACCAACAGGCTGACCTCGTAGCTGTGATGAAGACTCTGGCGGTCGAGGTTCGATGTACCGATGATCGACAGTTGATCGTCGAAAGCAGCGACCTTGGCGTGCATCATGCGCTCCGAATCCTCGAAAACCCGAACTCCGGAAGCGAGCAACCGCGGAATGAAGGTGCGTGCTGCGCGACGGAAGATCGGATGATCCGAACGCCCGGCCATCAGAACCTCGACTTCTACCCCGCGACTCGCGGCCTGCATCAGCGAATCCAGCACGCTGCGACCTGGAGCGAAGTATGGACTGACCAACAAGACTCTCGATCGAGCCTCGTCGAGTCCCGATATCACGGTGTCGCGCATTCGACGTCGCCGATAGATGGGGCCATCTGCAAGGACAGCCGCACGAGTCCTGCGAGCGGCATCGATTGTGTGTCCGGCACCGCTCGACGCAGATGCAGTTTCGTCCGCCGGTGACATTTCATCGTCGAACGGAGATCCCGTCTCGCAGCGCGTCCACATCTCGGCGAAGCGCCGATCGAGTTCACCGACCACAGGACCCTCGACTCTCGCATGAGCATCGCGCCACGTCGGGGTGCCGTCGACACCCGCCGCATATTCGTCACCGATGTTGAGCCCACCAATGAATCCGACGCGGCCGTCGATGATCAGGAGCTTACGATGGTCACGGCGACGGATCATCCGCGCTCGGATCGATTGTCCCAACGGATTGAACTCGTTTGCAAGCCCGCCGGCTCGAAGCAATGGATCGAGTGCCATTCGGTCCAATGCGCGCGATCCGAGCGAGTCGTAGATCAGGCGAACCTGCACGCCCGCCTGCGAACGTTCCGTGAGTGCGGCCAAAAAACGGAGCCCGGTGTCATCCGACCGCAGGATGTAGGTCTCGAGGTGCACGCAGTGTTGCGCGCGCTCGATCTCATCGAGCATCGCAGCAAGCCCTTCCACGCCATTGTCGAACAGATCGAGTTGATTGCCGTCGGTGAACTCGACGACGCGTCTGTTCACGAAATCAAGGATCACTGCCGGAAGGCGAGTGAGGCGCCGCCGCCGCCGCCCGCGAATACGCTTTGCTCGACGGCGACGTCCTCCTGTTCGCGGCGTTTGATTCGTGGTTGTTCCGCGAGCGCCGCCCCAAGTGCGCGGAGGCCTACTCATGGCTTCGCGGGCATCAGGATTGCGGTCGCTTCATCGCGGTCGCTCGACAGTTTCAATCGACAGTCTTGACGGTCATTACCGAGCAGGGGGCAGCATGTAGCGTACGCTCCGCGACACTCCCGAGTATGATGTGTTTGAGCCCGGTGTGTCCCCGGGTTCCCATGACGATGAGATCAGCGCCGACGCTCTCGGCAGTGCTTGCCAACGCAGAAGCGGCGGGGGTGTCGGCGAGGTGCGAGTGTACGGTGATCCCAGCATCACTGACCTTTCTCACTTCCACGGCCAGCTTTGCCGCGGCGGCGTTACGTGTCTCATCGATGAACGACTGGGGGATCGCCACTTCGTAGGGCATCATCGTCGGAACGCGTAACTCGTACGAGTGCACGACGTGGATCTCGGCACCCAGCGGACGGGCCAGTTCGATTGCAGCTTCGAGCGCAGCATCGGAGCCCACGGAAAAATCCACAGCGACCACGATCGTCTCGATCTTCTTCATCGACGTTTCCTTCCTCCCGATAGAGGGATGCGACTGGACGGATTCCCGCATGCGCGGTTGCGTGGCCAGGGCGAGATCACTTCACTCGACCGGAGATACGAAATCTTCCGGCTTGATGGTCAATAGCGAACACTCGGCATGATGGAAAACTCGCTCCGCGGTGTTGCCGAGCAACTGGCCCGTTCGTCCTGTTCGTGACAGGCTCCCCATCACCAGCAGGTTCGGAGTGAAATCTGCGAGGGCGGCCGAGATCGCATTGGACGGCGAATCGCGCGCGATTCGAACCTGGACATCATCGTCGATCCCGAGGCTGTCGATGATGTCGCGTCGAATTTCGGCCTCCAGCTCGTCGGCTCTCGAGTCGGACGGGTGCGTGCCACCCAAGAGATGAGCGTGCAGGATCTCCAGTTTCGTGTCGTAGAGTTGGGAAACGTAGTAGGCCATCTGCGTCACTCGAATTCCGACTGGACTCAGATCCGTAGCTGCCAGCACGCAGCCGTCGCCCGGCTTGTGATCCGGATGGACCAGCCATACCGGCACCGGACATTTCCTGATCAGCTTCGTCGCAATCGTCCCAATCTGTCGGCGATCGACGGCCGTCGCGCTTCTCTTGCCGACCACCACCAGGTCAGCGACATCGCGAGAGGCCCAGCGGCACAGTTCGAGCCAGGCGGGCTCGGTCGTGAAGTGCAGTGACGTGTGAATGTTCTCATCTGTGAACTCGCGCGAAGTCGACTCCAGCACGGCCCATGCCTCGGGTGACAATTCGCGTGATCCGGGTTTGTGGTAACTCGGCGGGAGTTGCTCGGACTCTCGAAACGTCGAATGCAAGAACGCGATCGACGCCCCCGTGCGGCTTGCCAGATCTCGCGCCTGGCGCGCTGCGCGGCGCGAACCGACGCAGATCCTGCGACCGTCCGGTTCTAGATCGATCCCGACGGCGATGCGGCTGTACTGTTTCATCTCGCTTCCTTTCGCTTCGTTCGAGTGCGGTATTTGACGTGGTGGAGCGGCAATGGGGTGTCGAACGATCAGCCGCGAGTTGCTTGGTTCTGCAGGAGGTGTGCCAGCAGATTTTGGCAAAAACAGCCCTTGCCCGTGCCTCCAGGCCCCGAGTTTCGACCGCCGGTCGAGAAATCGATGAGTCAATCTGACCCAGTTGGGACTTTTTGGTCTCCCCGGTCGCGGCTCGAACAGAATCCGTTGC
>JAJDAM010000945.1 GCA_029261905.1 Deltaproteobacteria bacterium | reverse complement strand
CGGATCTGCTCGAGACGATCCCGAGACCGGATTATCAATACTGGGGCGCTACGCCGATCGCACCGGCCGGCCTCGAGCAGCCGGTCTACCACCTGACGCACGACGCCACCGCGGGCGCTGGGATTTTCGATCTTCGCGACGGCCTGCATCTCGACTACGTCCCGTACCACATCTTCCAGTTCGCCTACCAGATCGCCCCCAAGCGACCCCGCGTGCTGGTGATCGGCGTTGGGGGCGGGCGCGACATGGTCGTCGCAGGGCACTTCGATGCATCGCACATCACCGGGGTCGATCTCGATCCGGTGGCGATTCGCTTCTTGAAAGAAGATCTGAACGAGTTGTCCGCGGGGTTCTTCAACGCGCCACACGTAGAACTCGTCGCCGCCGAGGGGCGTCACTTCGTGCAGACTTCCCCCGACCGCTACGACGTCATCCAGCTGACGGGTGTCGATACGCTTTCGGCTGTCAACAGTGGTGCCTATGTGCTGTCGGAGAATTTTCTATACACCGTCGAAGCCATGCACGCCTACCTCGACCATCTGAGTGAAGATGGCGTTCTCTCGTTCGCGATGGCCAATATCGATCCAACGGCACCGCGTGCTGCCGGTCGCCTCGTTTCGGTCGCGCGCCGCGCGCTTCTGGAGCGCGGCAAGAATCCCGTCGATCACATCGCGGTGATCGACAGCGGATCGCTCTACGCCGCTGTGTTGGTCAAGTCGCAACCGTTTTCGCCGGCCGAGGCGGCGGGTCTGGCGAGGGTCGCTTCCGAACTCGAGATGCCCGCGTTGTTGATCCCCGGCCATCGCGGCCATCCCGTCTTCCGACAGATCGTTTCCGCGAACGGAGAGGCGCGCACGCGATTTCTGGATGGGTTGCGCTTTCGCATCGACGCGACCGCCGACGACTCGCCATTCTTCCTCAGCTTCTTCCGCTGGGGCGACCTGTTCGAGCCCGGTCGCTTGACACCCTCGCACAGCTCGGCGCTGGGCCAGATCGTTCTCGGAGCGCTGCTCATTTCCCTGACACTTCTCGGCGGGCTGTTCATCCTGGTGCCGTTGGTCGCATTCGGCAATCGTAGAATCGGCGGCGGTGCGCGTCAGGGGCTCGGCGTGATGCTCTTTTTCCTGTCGATCGGTGTGGGCTTCATGCTCTTCGAGATCAGCCTGATACAGCGCTTCGTCTTTTTTCTCGGATACCCCACCTACTCGCTCTCGGTCACGCTGTTTTCGCTTCTCATCTCGCTGGGTTGTGGCAGCTATTGCTCGCGATTCTGGGTGAGTCGATATCGGCAAGCCCTGGTGGTGGCGGTCGTCGCAATCGCGTTGCTCGCCGTGTTCTACGCCCAGGGGATGCCCCAGCTGCAGGCGTGGTTGTTCGACGCACCGCTCGCTGCGCGTGTCGTTGTCACCGCGGCTTTGCTGGCTCCGCTCGGCCTCGTGATGGGGATTTTCTTCCCTCTCGGGATTCGCGTGGCGTCGGCGATTCACGAGGATTGGGTGCCGTGGGCGTGGGGGATCAACGGGTGCGCGTCGGTCACCGCAAGTGTTCTCGCCGTAGTGCTGGCGATGAGCTTCGGCTTCTCGTTCGTCTGGACGGTGTCCGTCGTCGTCTATGCGGTCGGAGTCGCAGCGCTGTTGCTTCTGACGCGCGACGTCGTGATCGAACTCGGCGATTGATTTTTCCGAGACCCAAGACCCGAGAGTCCGTGTTCGATTCGGCAGCTACTCGAGGTATCCGAGAGCCCGCATCTGGTCCATGGTCTTTTGATCGACGAATTGTCCCGGAGCCGAGGCTTCCCCGGTCAAGGTCTGGTCCATCAGCTGCCGCATCTGCTGTTTGCGCGCGTCGGGGATTTCTGCGGTCACGTCTTTGTCGGTGAAATCGATCGAAGCCAGATCCATGAAGTGCTCGGCTCCGGTCGTCGTATCCCGGATGTACTTCAACGTTCCCTGAATCAGCACCTTGCGATTGGTCTTGTAGATCGGGTGTTCGGATATCACCAATCGGTCACCGGCTGGCTCCGCCTCGGGAGCGACGAGTGATACACCCCGCAGATGAGTCGGTGCGTCGATACCGGCGACGTCCAGAATGGTCGGCAGCACATCCATGCTGCTCGACAGCCGTGCTTCCCGCATTCCTTTGTGCTCGAGACCCGGGTACTTGATGATGAAGGGCACGTGCAGGAGTTCCTGAAAGAAGCTGTGTCCGTGCGCAACCGGCGTCATCACGGTGGGCCCCACGACTTTTTCCCGGTTGTCACGGTCCCAGAGTTCCTCTCCGTGATCGGCGATGACGAGAATCAAGGAATGGGTGTACTGATCCTTCGCGCGCAGCGAGTCGAGCAGGCGCCCGATCTCACGGTCCATGTCTCGGATCTCCTGGTCGTAACTCGCGAAGGCCAGGCTACGCGTAGGGCTGAGTGACTCCCGCTTCGTGTACTGCTTGATTTCGTGGTCGGACACCGGGCTGGCTGGGTCGTACGGTGCATGCGGATCGATGTAGTGGACGAGCAGGAAAAACGGTTCGGTTGGCGCGGATTCGATGACCGCGATCGCTGTATCCGTGACCGTCGTGGCGCGCCTGAGCCCTGAGAAGTCGCTTCCAGGAAGGTCATCGATGTGATCGAATGTGTCGGGGAACAGCCCGAAGCCGCGAAGCGCTGGGCTGGCGAGGACCGCGTAGTTCCGCCATCCCTGTTCACGAAGGAGCGAGGCGATGGACGGGAGCGTCGGGTCCATTTTGCCCAGCGCCAACCAATCCACGTTTCCGCTCGGGACAAACACACTTCCGGGCGGTCGCTCACCCGCGTGATGTTCGCTTGGATACGTGGACGTGAGGATCGAGCCGAAGGCCGGAACGGTCCAGGGAGCCGGGCTGATGGTTCGCTCGTAGACCACACCATCGGTCGCCAACGCATCGAGATTCGGCGACGTATCCCAGCCGTATCCGTACATTCCCAGATGATCCGCTCGCACGGTGTCGAGCACGATGAGGATGATGTTCGGTTCGGTCCGAGCGTCGAACGGCTCCGTGTTCGAACACGCAACGAGAGAATGGGACAACGCAAGCAGAGTGGCTGCGCCGAACGTCGCCCGGTGGCGCCGCATGGCGAGTCTGTTTCGTTTTGTCCGGAAGGC
>JAJDAM010000944.1 GCA_029261905.1 Deltaproteobacteria bacterium | reverse complement strand
GCCGTGGCCGCGATGGTCGAGCGCGATCGTCGCGTATGAAGGAGCGACCTCTGGTGCGTAGTCGTCCCAGATATGCGCCTCATTGCCGAAGCCGTGCAGGAACAGCAACGGGATTCCCTCGGTACTCCACTCGAGCAGGTTCAGCGTGATGCCATCGGCCCCATCGACGCGGCGAATCCTCGGCTGTTCCACCACTTCCTTCTCCCCTTCGGCGCGATCATCGCTCTATCGGAACGACTGCCGTTGCCGTCGAACGAATTTCCGTGTTCGTCGCTCCAGACTCGCGTTTCGCAGCTTGATTCTAGAGGACCCGTCGACAGGGAGCCTCCCGGCAGATCTGTAGACGGCGGGTCGCGTGCTACGCTGCTCGGCCGTGCCGGCACCTGCAGCAGTCCTCGACGCGATCCAAGGACGCTTCGACGCCACCATTGGCGAACTGATGGAACTAGCGAGAATCCCCGGCGTTTCGGCCGCGGGATTCGATCCCGCCGAGGTGGAGCGGTCCGCAGTTCACACCGCAGGGTTGCTCGAAGATGTCGGCCTTCGGGGCATCGAGATTCTACGCCTCGACGGCGCTCACCCTTATGTCGTGGCTGATTGGCTCGATGCGGGGCCGAGCGCACCGACCGCGCTGATCTACGCTCACCACGATGTTCAGCCACCGGGCCGCCTCGAGCACTGGGAAACGCCGGCGTTCGAGCCGACGATTCGTTCTGATGGCCGGCTCTACGGACGTGGGGTCGTAGACGACAAAGCGGGGATCCTGCTCCACGCAGCCGCACTTCGCGCATGGCTCGACACCACCGGCTCACTTCCGATCAATGTCAAGCTCATCGTCGAAGGAGAGGAGGAAATCGGCTCGGAACATCTCGCCGCGTTTCTTCGGGCTCACCGAGACCGATTCGATGCAGACGTGTTGGTGTTGTCGGACACTGCCAATCTCGAGACGGGCTTGCCGTCGCTGACTACGAGTCTGCGCGGACTGGTCACCATCGATGTCACGGTCCGCGCACTCGACCACCCGATTCACAGCGGAATGTGGGGCGGCCCGGTACCGGATGCCGCCACGGCGCTCGCGTGTCTGTTGTCCCGCCTGCTCGACGCCAGCGGAGAAATCGCGGTGCCCGGCCTGCTCGATGACGTCCCGGAACTCACGCTGCATGAGCGAGCCGCCATCGACGAGTTGCCGTTCGATGCCGCGGGCTTTCGGCGGGATGCAGGACTCCGCCCGGACGCGCCATTTTCCGGCGATGCGCGCTTTTCGGTTTACGAGCGGATCTGGCGACGCCCCTCGCTCGCGATTACAGCGATCGAGGGAATGCCGCTGGCGACGGCCGCCAACCAACTGATCGCGGTCGCTCGCGCACGAGTCGGCGTGCGTTTGGCGCCGGGCCAGGACGCGGATCGGGTCGCGAAAACCGTTGTGGATTTCCTGCGCAGCGACCCGCCCTTCGGCGTTGAGGTCAGCCTCGAGGCGTCATCTGCGGTGCCGGGTTGGCAAACTGAACCGACCGGTCCTGCGTTCGATGCCGCGCGCCGCGCCCTTTCTGCCGGATTCGGTCGAGACCCGGTCACCATCGGCTGCGGGGGATCGATTCCATTCGTCGGTCCCTTCAGTCAGGTGTTGGGCGGAATCCCAGCGTTGCTGTTGGGTCTCGAAGATCCGCCATGCAACGCACATGGCGAGAACGAGAGCCTCGACCTGGATGATTTCCGAAAGGCTGCGCTCTCTGCCGCCCACCTGCTGGCGGAACTCCGGTAGCGGATGGGTGGCCGAACGCTGGTGATCGCGAACCCAATGAGCGGTCGGACGCAGCAGCGCTTGCCCAAGCTCGAACCCAAGTTGCGCGCCGCGCTCGGGCCGTTCGAGCTGGAATACACACGGTCGAGTCGAGATGCCGAGCGTATCGCTCGGGAAGCGGTGCGCTCCGGCGTGGATCGACTGGTGGTCGCAGGGGGCGACGGGACTCTCAGTGAAGTCGTCACCGGCCTGCTGGCCGCTGGATTGGGCCACTACGCGCAGATCGGATTGCTGCCAATGGGGACCGGCGGCGACTTTACACGCACACTCGGTATCCCGCGGGACCTCGACGCTGCCATTGCGGCACTCCAAGCTGGCGGAATCCGCACGATTGATGCCGGACGAGTGACCTACCGGGCAGCCGGCGCGGCGAGCGCGAGCGAGCCAGAAGTGACGAGCTACTTTGCCAATGTCGCGAGCTTCGGCCTGAGTGGGCTCGTCGACGAACTGGTGAATCGGTCGAGCAAGGCGATGGGTGGCCGGTTGGCGTTCCTGCTGGGAACGCTTCGCGCGCTCGTTCGTTACAAGAGCGAGCCCGTATCGATTCGCGTCGATGGGGCCATCGTTTATGAAGGGGCGCTGGTGCTGGCCGCTGCGGCCAACGGACAGTTTTTTGGCGGAGGGATGCACGTGGCGCCGGATGCGAAGCTCGACGACGGGAAGCTCGATCTGGTGGTGGTTCCCGATCAATCGAAGCTGAAGTTGGCCGCGCAATTGCCGAGTCTGTATCGCGGTTCGCGCAAAGATGATTCGACCCGCATCACCGCGCGCGGGACGACGATCGATGCGGATGCCGAGCCGGGGCGGGTCTGGCTCGATATCGATGGTGAACCGCTCGGGACGCTGCCTGCCCGAATCGAATCGCTACCCGGGGCGTTGACGCTGTTCGGAACCGTCTCCGGCGATCAGGAGCACGTTGAAACGGGAGCTGCGACATGACCACCGAGTTTTTCGCGAAAATCCGCTCGGGCTGTGCAGCCGTCAGCGAACGCGCGCGTTGGGTGCGAATCGATGCCGACGCGATCGAATCGCTTGCCGCCGAAATGGCGGGCGGGCCGCCACCGCCGCAGATCAATCCAGCACATCATTACGTCGGAGAACCCGATGCGACCGTCGCATTCATCTTGTGTCTCGATGCGATCAATTTCGGTTCTGGCTACTTCCCCTATCTGGTCAAGCGCCCGGGTCTATCGGGTTATTTCACCGTGGCCACTTCGCTGAAGGAGCTGTGGGAAGACAGCGGTGCTCTCGATGCGAAACAGCTCGCGTCTTTGAGCGGGGCGGACTGCGCGCGCATCATCGGCCAGGATTTCAGCGTCCCAGAAGTCGCGGAGCTGATGGGATTGTTCGCGCGCGCGCTCAACGACATGGGACGATTCCTTTCCGACCGATTCGGCGGTGACGCAACTGATCTGGTCGGGTCCGCCAATGGTTCGGCCGGACGACTGGCGGAACTGCTGGCCGAGATGCCGCTGTATCGGGACATCTCGCGCTACGAGGGCCTGGAGGTTCCGTTCTTCAAGCGCGCGCAGCTGACTTCGGCCGATCTTGCGGCCGTGTTCGAAGGCGAGGGCTACGGCAAATTTCACGACCTCGATCAGCTGACCATCTTCGCGGACAATCTGGTCCCACATGTTCTGCGGCGGCTCGGCGTGCTCGTGTATGCGCCCGACCTCGCGAACCGGATCGATGCCGAGCAATCTCTCGAGGCCGGCTCCGCCGAAGAAGTCGAAATTCGGGCCGCTGCCGTTCACGCGGTGGAGCGCTGTGTCGCGCTGCTCCGAGAGGCCGGCGAAGACGCCACCTCTCAGCAGCTCGACTACGCATTGTGGACTCGCGGTCAGTCTCCCGAGATGAAGGCGTACCCGCGCCATCGCGCGCGATCGACGTTTTATTGAACGAATACTGCATATTCTTGCGTTTG
>JAJDAM010000943.1 GCA_029261905.1 Deltaproteobacteria bacterium | reverse complement strand
CGTCTCGAATGGCGCGACCTCGCCGACGTTCTTCATCCGCGGCGTCGGCCTCAACGACTTCAACTCCAACTCCACAGGTGCCGTCGCGGTCTACCAGGACGACGTAGTGAGGAATGCCCCGGCGCTGCAGCTTTCTTCGTTGTTCGACGTCGAACAGGTCAACGTGCTGCGCGGCCCACAGGGCACCGGACTGGCGCGAAACGCGTCCGCAGGGGCCATCAAGATCTACGGACGCAAGCCCACCGGCGAATTCGGCGGCTATCTCAGCAGCGACATCGGCGACTACGGACTGCGCGACTTCCAAGGCGCCGTCGAGGCGCCGTTGGTCAGCGACATCCTCTCGGCGCGCCTCGCCTTCCGCTTCACCGAGCGTGACGGAACGATGAAGAACCGGTGCGGAAGTGCCCCCGCTTTCGCCAGCCGCAACGCAGTCCCGAACACCAATCTACTCAGGTTCTTCGGCCTGCTGAACACCGACGCGCCCTGGTCGCAGTGTGGCGAGCCTGTCGAAGCCCTGAATTCCAACCGGATTCCTCCGCTGGCCGGCTTCCGTTCCGGATCGATCCCGGTGGGGCTGCCCGACAGCGTGAACGATGTCGGCAACTGGGCGGCGCGCGGCACGGTCCTGATACAGCCGACACTGGACATGACCTGGGTGGTCAACGCACATGGTGCACGCCGAGACGAGTTGAGCCGCCTGGGGCAGTCCATTGGGACACGGGGAGGCACCTGCGCAAATGGGGACGTTCTGAACTGTCAACCCGGCGTAGCTGGGTCGTCTTTCATTCAAGGCAACTTGGGCGGTACGCAGGGGACGGCGAATGTCGGCTATCAAGCCCCGGAGATTCGAGAGCGATTGGCTGAGCTGGCCCCGAATTGCTTCCCGGGAGTTCCCGGGTCCCCCGAAAACACCCGCTGCCGCCTCCGCGCCAACTTCGCGGAAAGCAACTCGGCAAAGGTCCAGGTCGCAAAGGAACTGACGGGGCTCGACTCCAAGCCCTGGGAGGGCGACTTCAACATCTGTGGCCCCCGCGACGACGATCCGAATCAACCCGGAATCCAGTGCAAGAAGAACGCCGGCAGGACCATCAACGACACCTGGGGCGTATTCATCAAGGGCGACATCGTGCTGCCGTTTGGCATGGAACTCACCAGTGTCACTGGCTACGACACCTACGACCGCTTCATCGACATCGATCTCGATTTCTCGCCGGAGACGCTCTTTCACATCGAAACACAGGACCAGGGATGGCAGGTCACGCAAGACCTGAAGCTTTCCGGCCAGTTCGATTCCGAGGGCAGCATCCGATGGGAGGTCGGTGGCTGGTTCTTGCGCGAGGAGCTCGACGTCACGGTCAGGAACGATCTGGGCCTGTTCTCTGCTTTGGGAGTGGGCGAGCGCGCTTACATTCAGGACGTCTTCAGCGCGGCGGGATACGCGAACATGGCGTTCGACTTCTGGGATGACTTCACACTCGACGGCGGCATCCGGTACAACTGGGAGCAAAAGAAGCTCGACTACCAACTCACGGGCGCTCTGGGGGCCTCGGAGCAACAACTGAACGATATCTGGCAGGATCCAACCGGCACGATTCGTCTGACCTACCGTTTCCGTGAAGACACGCACGTCTTCTGGAAGTACACCCGCGGCTTCAAGCCGGGAACCTACAATGCCACCAGTTCGGAGTCCGCGGGCGTCTCGGTTGCGAGGCCCGAGACGATCGATGCCTTCGAGGCCGGCGTGGCAGGAAGCTGGCTCGACGGGCGTGTGACCCTCGATTTCTCCGCTTTCTACTACTCCTACACGGACTACCAGCTATTCACCGCGCAGCAGTTTGCCGGTGGGCAACCCGAGTTCGTGATTCTCAACGCAGAGTCCGCCGAGTTCTACGGTGCCGAAGCCGACGTCGCGATTCGCCCATGGAACGGAGCGTATGCAAACGTCAAGGCCGGTTGGATCGAAAGCGAATTCCTCGATTTCGTGCAGATCCAGCAAGACCGAACGATCATTCAGGGCGCCGCGGTGGTCGTGAACCGCGAACTCCAGAACACCGGCAACTCCCTGCTCAACGCTCCGCGGTTCAAGGTCAGTATTACCGGTGAGCAGACCTTCCCGCTCTGGCAGTACGGTTCCCTCACGGCGCGTTATGACGGCGTTTGGACTGACGAGACGTTCTATGACGCCACTGAGGGTCGGGGGATCCCGAACAACAACAACGTCGAGTTCCTTCCCGACCACACCACGTCACAGACCGCGTTCTGGTTGCACAACTTGCGGCTCTCTTACCGAACGCCGAGCGGGCAGTTCGAACTCGCCGGGTGGGTGCGGAACATTTCGAACGAGGCGTACAAAACCTTCGCGTTCGACGCCAGCACGTTCAACAACACCAGCATCTATTTCGTCGGCGATCCCAGAACGTTTGGTGGGAACATCACCATCAACTTCTAGTAGTCGGCCCAGACGGTCGAAGCATCACTCGATCTGGTAGCCCAGCGCGCGCAACAGGTTGAGTTCGAGTTCACCGATTTCTCGCGTCGGCGACTCACCCCACCCGGGTTCTTTCTCATAGTATTCGTCTGCCAGCGCGCTGAGCCGCGCGCCGACATCCGCCTCGTCGGCGAGCCTGTCGCGCAGTTCGAGGGGGTCGTCCCTCGCGTCGAACAGTTCCTCTTGGAAGTCCTTCCCGACTTGGGTGCGCACGTATCGGAACGGGCCATCCAGGACCGCGATGGTCGGCAGCGGCTCCATGCCGCGCCGCGCCCAGTTCTTGTCCAGCTCCGAAATCGCGATCTGCGCAGCCTCACCGCTGCCCGATGCCGCGCTCGACAGGATCTCGGGAAGCCGCGACCGACCGTCGACGTCTTCGAGTGGTTCGGCACCGACGATATCGAGAATCGTCGGCCAGACGTCGACGTTTTGCGTGCGGGTCTTCACGACGATGCCGGGATCCAGACGGAACGGAAACGAAAGAATGAAAGGGACCTCCGTCGTCTCGCGGTACACCTCGCGGGCATGTCCCTCGAATCCACGTTCGAGGAACGCCTCGCCATGATCGGAGACCAACACGATGAGCGTATGATCGAGTTGGTCCAGATGGGCGAGTGTCTCCATCAGGTACCCGAGCGTGTTGTCGGTCCACAGCATCGAGTTGTCATAGATATCTTTGTATTTGTTGCCGAACACCGCCGTCTCGGCGCTGTACACGTACTCGTGAAGATCCATCAGGTGGAGATAGAGAAACCAGCGCTCGCGGCCACTGACGCGCAAGAACTCCTGCGCAGCCTCGACTACACCCTGGTCACTCCCGGTTTCCGTGACCGTCGGATTCTCGCGCTTGGCGTTCGGTGGGAGCTTCGTCGGAATGGGTTTTTCGTACACATCGAAGCCCTGATCGAAACCGAACGTCGGAGCCACCCACCCGTTCCGGTACAGGCCGACCGTATGGAAACCGGCCTTTTGCAGCAGCTCCGGCGCCATCAGCGCGGCTTCCGGAATCACGTCATCGAACCGCGTAATCCCGGTGCGTGCGGGATAGAGCCCGGTCCATAAGGAGGCCATCGAGGATTTGGTCCAGGTCGATTGAGCGAGGTGGCGCTCGAAACGAACTCCCGACCGCGCCAGGCGGTCGAGCAGCGGACTGGTATTGCGCTCGTTCCCGTAGCTGCCGAGGTGCTCTGCCCGCATCGTGTCGACCAGGATGAACAGCACGTTCAAGTCGTCGCGCTCGCGCAGCTTCGCGATGTCCTCCATGGACCCGCTCGGACGGCGATCCCAATCTCCGATTTCAATAAACGTCGACAGGAACGCTGCCACGCCAACTCCCGCGGCAATCAGCCACGGCCAGCGCTGTTCGAGGATTCGTTTCTTCATTTGCTGAACTTAGCGAAGCGGCCCTGGTTCGGGGGCTCGACCATCGCCTACATTGCAAAGATGCATCCGTCCGCCCGAGCCACACTTCGCAACAACACGAACCTCTTGATTTCCGTGGGACTCCTCTGCTGCATAACAATCAGCGGTTGCAACCCCGCCGACCCACTGGAGGCGATCCGTGCGCAGCACGACGCCGGGGACTTCCACGGCTCGATCGAACCGCTTCGGGAGTTGCTGGCGGAGGACCCGGACAACTCGGAGGCCAACTATCGCTACGGTCTGGCGCTGGCTGCCACGGACCGGGCGAATCTGGCCATCTGGTCGTATCGCAAAGCGATGGACGACCCCGAGTGGGTCGTTCCGGCAGGCATATCGCTCGCCTTCGCGGCGCTGTCTGCCCACGATTTCAACGAGGTCATCGAAGTCGCGACCCGCGTGCTGGAAGTCGAGCCGGAAAACCAGTCGGCGTTGGTGATGCGCGCGAACGCGTACGCGCACTGGAAGACCGACCCCGAGCTTGCATTGGCGGACGCCGAGCGCGTGCTCGAACTCAACCCGAATGCCGTCGAGGCCTACGAACCCAAGATCCTGGCGCTGCTGAGCCTCGAGCGGCTGGAGGACGCCACCGCGGCACTCGCCGAGGCGGGTGATCAGATTCGCCAGAACGAAGACAGCGACGCCAGGACTGCCGTACTCGCGTGGCACTGCTCGACAACGGCCGCCTTCGAGTTGGAGGGCGGCAAACTCGAGAAGGCACGAGAAACCTGGTCGGCTTGTATCGAACAACACCCGACCGACCCGAATGTGGTGTCGAATTCGATGGAATTCTACGACGCGCACGGGGAGCCGGATCGCGCGCTCGAGGTGCTGAAGGCGGCGGTCGCGGCAGCTCCCGCCCAACGCCAGTTTCGGTTCACTCTGGCGCTGCGGCTCGCCAAATCAGGCGATACCGCCGAGGCCGAAGCGGTGCTGATGGAACCGACCCATGCCGAAACTCCCCGGGTAGCCGCCGCCGCTTGGATCGATGTCGGTGAACTGCGCCGTTCGCTGGGTGATTTCGGCGGCGCAGCAGAAGCCATGGAGCAAGCCATCGAACTGGTCCGTGACGGCACTACCGAGGCACCACTCCTGTTCGGATACGCCGATTCTCTGGTCCTGGCGGGCCGATTCGACCGAGCTCTCGAAATTGCGGCGCTCCTGTCGGTTCCCGCACAGCGCCACTTGATTCGGGGTCGTGTGGCACAGGAACAGCGCGATCCGGGTCGGGCACTCAGGGAGTTCGGCGAGGCCCACCGCCTCTGGCCCGATAATCCGTGGGCCCGTTACTACTCGGCACTCGCAGCGGAAGAACTCGGCGATTTCAAGCAAGCCCTCGAGCAATACCGCTACGCGATTCGCATCGAACCGAATGCCACCGATGCGCGCATGCGCGGCGCCAATCTGCTGCTCGCACTCGGCCAACCCCAGGCCGCGATGCAGATGCTCACCACCGCGCTATCCGAAGCGCCTCTGGACGCCGAGGGGGAAGTGATGCGGCTGCAGTTAGCGGCGATCTTGAAGCAGCCGATGCTCGTCGCCGATCTGCTTACGAGAATCGAAATCGGTGCGGCCGCGCAGGCATTGGCCGCAGCCGCCGACTCGGTGGCACGCCTCTCCAACGCGGGCTCGGCATTGAAAATGTTGGCGTCGGTTCCGGACCTCGACTTCAAAGACCCGAGCCATGCGGCCGCACTGCGGGCGCGTGTGCGGCTTTCGCATCAGGTCGAGAGCGCTGGGAAAGGGGCCGAAATCGAAGCGCTTGTCGCCCGGCACGCCGAATCCAGCGCATTCCAGGAGATCCTGGGACTCGAACTCGAACTCGCAGGGGCACCCGCCGACGCGGCGCGGGCGGCCTACGCGCGCGCGCTGGAATTGGAACCGGACAACGCAAAGGCGCTGGCGGGCTTGGGCCGATTGGCGCTGGCCACTGACATCGATGCGGCGCTGGTCTTGTTCGAACGGGCCGTCGCATCAGACCCATCGGATCCCGACTTGCAGCTCCAGGCAGCCCGAGCGCTCGTCGCCGCCAAAAAGACCGATCTGGCCGCAGAACGGCTCGACGAGCTGTTGCACGATCATCCGTTCGAGGCCGAGGCGACCGAAGACCGCGCCCGGCTCGACGTCGAGCGCGGGATCGCGACCGAGCGTACGCTTGAGCGAGCCCAGCGTGCCGTGGCGCTGGGCGGGGGCGCGGATGCACACGATCTGCTCAGTGAGGTCCACACGCTGCGCAGCGAGCCAGAGCCTGCGGCCCGTGCGAAAGAACGCGCCAGAGAGCTTCGCGAGCCCGCAGCTCCAAAGGGCTAGCGTTTTCCAATGTTCCTGTTCCCCTATCTTCCTATGCCCCTTCGAGGCCTGTTGAACGATCTGGGGACTCGGAACGACTGTGGGTAATTGCGTTCCGCGAAAGAGGAAAGATCTTTCTCTCCGCTCGGCTGGGCTGAACGGTCGGTCAGAACCGCATCAAATCCAAGTATCTGTTTTATATGACTATTTTTACCAGACGCAGGTTTTACAGTACTGGGCACGCGGATTGCAGTATGGTTCAACTGGGTAGCTCTCATGTCCAAAAAATTGAGTGAGTGCCCAGACTCTCGAAGGTTGGATCGGCAGATCCGTCGAGGAAAACGTGTCAACAAGGGAGATTTCTTGATGTTGCAAAAATGCTCCATGTTATTCACTGCAGTTTTGCTGAGTCTCGTCTTAGCGACGAGCGCTCAAGCGGTAGGAAAGACCTACTCGCTGCTCGCTGGCTCGGGCGCACAGACCCACATCGGTAACGGCCTAGCACTTCCGATTCAGCCCGCGGCCACCGTCACCGGGATGGGCCAGCCGCCGCTGTTGATTCCGCTGAAGGGTGGCGTGCCGCGGCCGATCTATCAGACCACGGCCATGACCTCGCAGCAGAAGATGACTGTTCCGAACGGCGTTCTGAAGAGGACCTCCGTCCAGAACACCGTCGGTGTGTACACGTCGAATACGGCACTCTACGCGGTCGGAACGGCTCTGACTTTCGAATGGCCGTACAGCAATTCGGGAACGCGAATGTTCTCGACGGGCGTTCGTTCGACAGCAACCCAGACGATCACGCACGTAGTTGGCAACGCCAGTGCCCGATATTCGCCGGGAACCCTGGTCAAGGCCTTCGGCGGCGCGGCACAGTTCAGGACTGCCTATCCGGGTGGCCAGGGTCTGTTCCCCGGAGCGCCTGTTAGCCTCTACCTGGTTGCTGGCGGTCTCGCACCTGCGTGCGGACCGGTCGGAACGCCGGGTTGTCGAGCCCTCATGGTCGGCGCCTACCCGAACGGCCATGGAGCCATCGGTGCATCACCGGGCGTAGTCATCGCGACAGCTGGCGTACCGGCTCTGGCCGCCTCAGTTCCGCTGAGCGTGGGCCTGGCACCTCCGGGAACGATCCTCGCCGTTGGCGTGATCGGGCCTGGACCGGCGCTGACCAACATGGCGACCAGCAATGGTTTCCCGTGGACTGCTGGCAAGCTGACGTTGTCGGCATCGACCGCAGCCCCGCCGGAGCTCTTCGTGCTGTCCGGTACGGACACCCGAAACGCAACTGGCGTTGGCATGATCTCGATGGTCGCTGGCTCGCTGAGCCAACGAACCCTCTCGGGTCCGAATGCGAATCGTGCTTGGGTCAAGCTCATCATCGGCAATGGGGATCCGCTGGTTCCCGCACTGTCGACGTGGGGCCGCGCCACAGCAGCCGGGTTCATCGCCCTCGTGGCACTCGGCTACGTGAAGCGATCACGGTGGGGTGCGAAGACGGCGTAGGAAACTACGACGATTCACGCTCTATCTGAAAGACAATGGCCGGGACGGGTTGATTCAAATCAATCCGTCCCGGTTCTTTTTTTGGGGATCCGGCTCGTCGCTTTGCTGGGTTCGATCATGCTCGCGGGCTGTGCGTCGAGCGGTACCTCTCCGCACCCGAAACTCGAGCCGGCCTGGCGAGACTATGTAGAGTTGCCTGCGGCGCGTGCCATCGCGATCGCCGGAGACCCTCGGCGGGGCCGCTGGCTGACGACTGCCGCTGGCGGCCAGGCATCTCCCGCTGCGGCCGAGGCGGAGGCGATTGCCCAGTGTCGCATCCGCCGCCAGATTCGCCGGATGCGGGCCGAGTGTGTGATCTATGCGACGGGTGATGAAATCGTCTGGCGGGGCCGCTGAGCTCGGTGGCCCTAGGGGGCCAATCCGGCACCCCAGTGCGTCCCTGACGTACCCCTCCACTCCTTCGCGCCCTGCGGTGAAGTGGTGATTCGCCAGCGACGGGCACCGCTCGCCCTGATTCGAAATGCTTCGGAAGCGGAGGCGGCCAGGGATGGCCTCCGCTTGACCCACTGGAAAATTTCGAATCAGAACTAGGATGGTTGGTGGGGTGGTGCGGATGTGCCTCTACTCTGATTCTTCTGATTCCGCCGGGGCCTGCGGCTCCAAGGTCTTGCTGTCTCGCCGCGCACGTTCCCGATCCGCCTCGGACAGCGGTGACTGCTGGACCCACGCCTCCGATGCTTCTGGGTCCGTTTTGCGCCACTCGCGCACGATCAGAATCAGCACGTTCGCGCGATCGCGTTCGTCCTCGATCCGCATCGCAAATTCGATTGCATCACTCGGAGAATCCTCTGCCACGAAGAGCGCGTAGAGTGAAAACGCTGGCCTGAGCCGGGGGCTCAGCCTCTCTTCGGCAATTTGATCAGCCATCCAACCCAGTGCCGCCTCACGATCCCTACGACCCCACAGCGAGTAGGTCGCTCGCACGGCTACGTTGGTATCCGTACTCTCCGGCGCGGCCAACAGCCAGACGAGTGCATCGCGCGGATCTTCCAGAGCCCAGCGTCTGGCGATGAACCCGCGCAGGTCCTTCCCGTAGGGACCCTCGCAGTGCACTTCGCACCAGCGAATACCCGCTTCGTGATCGAACATCGGCAGCACCGAGGCCACCTGGCGAAAGGCGGCCAACTTGTAGGATCTGTCGTCGTCGGGAAGCGACAAGGCCCAGCGCTCCGCCTTTTCGGCCCCGTCGAGCTGGATCATCACGCGGATGTAGGTTGCGAGCGCTCGCTGCCGGTTGAAGCTCTTTCCGAGCCCTTGGATGTATTGCTGGAGCTCCGGGGAATCGCCGTTTGCATACCAACCACGCACCAGCGCGATCGGCAGGAACTTGCCGAGAGCGGGATCCTGCTCCATCCACGCCTCGGCCGTGGCGGCCGCGGTCAGCGGATCGGTCTCCGCCCAAATCGACAGCGCGCAAGCGACCGCGGGAATGCGATGAACCGGTGTCGACGTGACGGCCCAGGTAGTCGCAATCTCCGGCTGATGAGTCGCCCAATACCGCACCAGCAATTCACGCTCGGCAGCCCCGAGATCGAAAGTATGGTCTCCGAGCGCCTTCTGGACCGCGGGAACACCCTCCGGACCCGAATCTGGAAGCAGGGCCGCCAATTTTCGCGCCCTCGCATAGGCATCCGGGTCGCGCACGATTGCGTCCAGGGCTTGGCGAAACTCGTCCGCGGCGATTTCGTCGGCACTGGATATTTCGGGCTGATCCGAGGCGGACGAAGGAGTGGTGGCCGGGGGGGGAGCGTCCGGCGGTTCCACCGGCGAGGCCACGGACTCCACGCGTTCTGTGGCCGCGTTCTCGGGAGCCTCGGATGCGTCACACCCGCTGAGCCCAAGCCCTCCCAACATCGTAATGAGCACAGCTTGCACGACAGTTTTCATCATCATCGCGCGAACATAGCCAAGCCATCACGGGTGCTCCACGAAAGTCGGACCCAGAGTGGAGCTGGATTTCGTGGTTCGGTGGCGCGAGGCCTGGCGCCGGCGGGGCAAACCCTCGAGCAGTGTCGCGGCCGCGGCGGAAACACTCACCGCGTTGAGTTCGTCATCGTACTGCCCGAACTTTGCGTGCCAGATTCCGACACCGGACCGATACGCAATGATCCCGAGCCGAAGCTCGGAGTAGCGACGGGTCGCAAGACGCGAGCCTTCGATCAGATACGACGGGGAAGAGTGGAGGCTCGAGAGCTGCGTGATCGCGCTCGGCTCGTTCACCAGGACGTCTCGGTGCCGCTGGACGAGCCGGTAGGCGACGAAGAAGTCTGGCTCGATCTCCGAGCGCGTATAGCCATTTTCGCCCAGTCGCTGCTCGATGAGTCGGCTGAGATGGGAATCGACCGCCATCGCATCACCGTGCGCCACGTCGACGCTCGAACCCTCCGCGGCCAGCCAGTCCCAGGTCTGGTACTCCGAGAGGTCCTCGCGCTCGTCGAATACGACCTTGACGTTCGCGCAACCAACGCTCAGCAGCGCGAGGAGAAGGACGGTCGTGAGCTGGATCGTGGCCTGCATCGGCTATCCAGATTCGCCGGATTCGATGGGATTCCGACGTACTGGCTAGAGGGTAACGCCTCAGAAGCTTCGCGGGAGCCCCAGGCCGCGCTGGGCGATGATGTTCTTCTGGATCTCGGAGGTGCCGCCGCCGATCGTGTCGACGACCGTGTAGCGATACGAGCGCTCGAATCTGCCGTCGAGTTGCGCGTCGGGCTCGCCGGGCTTCAGCTGGCCGTCGTGCCCCATCAAGTCCAGCGCCGCATCCGCGAGTCGCTGGCCGAACTGCGTCATGTACAGCTTGTACATCGACGACTCGACGGTCGGGACACCGCCCGCGATCGCGCTCGCAATCACCCGTCGCTGCAGCATCCGGGCCACCTCGAGCTGCGTCGCCAACTGCGCGATCTTCTTGCGCGCGACCGGATCGTCGCACAGCGGCTCGCCGTCACAGGATTCCGTTGCCACGTAATCGCGCAGCGCTTCGAACTTCATCTCGACGGGACCTACCGGCATCATCGCGAAGCGTTCGAGATCCAGTGCTTCGCAGATGTAGGTCCATCCGCGGTTGAGTTCGCCGACGACGAAATCGTCCGAAACGAATACATCGTCGAAGAAGACCTCGTTGGTCCGCTCGTCACCGATCGTCCAGGTGGGTTCGATCGACAGGCCCGGGTGATCCATTTCGATCAGAAACAGCGTGATGCCCTTGTGCTTCTGTGCCGGGTCCGTTCGCGCGCCGACCCAGTACCAATCTGCAAAGTGCGCCGAGGTCGTCCAGGTCTTCTGGCCATTCAGCACCCAGCCACCGCGCTGTTCGTCGCGGACGGCCTTGAGCATCATCGAGGCTGCGTCCGAGCCGGATTGCGGTTCGCTGTAGCCGATCGCGAATTCGATCTCGCCGCGAATGATTCGGGGCAGGAAATAGGACTTCATTGCATCGCTGCCGTGGCGGATGACCGTCTTGCCGACGATTCCGACACCTTTGCCGCACTGCGGCGCCCCGACCCGCGACAGCGCCTCGGTCAGGATGAAATCGTAGATGCCCGGGCGGTCGAGGCCGCCGTACTGCTCGGGCCAGGACATGCCGAGCCAGCCCCGGGCCGCCAACTTGCGCATGAACGCGCGCTTGGCGGGTGTCTCGACCGTCTGTGACAGCTGCTCGGGATTCGCGTCCATCACATCGAGCGAGTGGTGCTCGACCAGGAACGCCTCGACTTCGCGCTGGAACTGCTTTTCCGCTTCGGAGAATTCGAAATCCATTCGCCACCTCGATTGGAGGGTGCCTCGCATCTATTCCGGTGGCAAAGACCCTTCTGTCGGCTCACCCGCCATGAAGTGCATCTCTTCGCGCGTCTGGCGAAAGCCCAATTTCAGCGCGACCCGGATGCTCGAGGCGTTGTCCGGTGTCGTCGACCAGCAGGGTACCCGTCCGCGCGACTGGATATCTGCGATCGTCGCCGCCGAGCAGGCCGGGCTCCAGCCTGCACCCCGGTGCGCCTCGGCGGTAACGACCCCGATTTCCTCGAATCGCTCTCCGACGTAGAACGGGGCAGCGACCGAGACCAGGGTGCCGTGGGCGAACCCTCCGAACGCGGTGTTGGCCTCGGCCAGTGGGTGCGGGCCGCCAAACGTATCGGAGATCCAACCGATGTCTTCGTCGAGCGCTTCGAGCGCGTCGGCATCCGCTGGCCCGAGTCGTCTCAGTTCACCCGGCGGTGACTCAACGGTCGGCGTCAACTCGGTGTCCGTCGTGAAGATCACGCGGGGCCAGCGCGCGGGACCATCGAGCGCGTCGACGACCGCCGGAACGAACGCGTCCGGCGCGGCGATGAACACCCGGTCCCAGTCGCCGAGCAGCGCTTCGATGACGGTGGCGAACCCCGACGACGAAAACGCCGATGCATCACCGGCGAGCGTCAGGTTCCCGCCCGCGAACGCGATCGCGCACTGGGGTCGTGCGAGGCGATCGACCCAACAGCGGCCGATACCGGTCGTCAGCGTATGCCATGCAATCAGTGAGCAGGCTTCTTCTGGCACCAACCAGTCGCGAAGTTCCAACCACCTGGATGTCTCGAGCACTTCCATTTCCGCGAGCGTCCGGGTCAGTCTTCGGCGCGTTGCGACTTCGCTGCTGCGAGTCGGGCAAACTTCGCGACGTCGACCGCGATGAACAGCCCCTCTCCCTCGGCGATGACCACGTCCCCGTGATAGACCTCGCCCGAGGTTCGGACCTTCCGGCCGTCGACCGAATCGAGCCGCGCCTCGATGCGCAGCGCGGTAGCGATCGGAGTGTGCTGTCGATATCGGGTGATCAGCTCGGCCGTCATCGCGGGCCCGCCGCTGAAGACACCCGCCATCCCGAGCGCCTCATCGAGCACGGCCGCGACGAACCCACCGTGCACGATCCCCGGAGCGCCCTCGAATGCGGGGCCGAAAGTCACCTCGCCGGTGACGACTTCCGCGTCGAGATCGGTGTGGAGTGTTGCCGGTGGCGCCATGGGGTTCGCGCGACCGGTGACCGGGCTGCGATCGCGAAAATCTTTCATGCCGGCGATCATGTGCGCATTCGGGTCGTCGGGATCCGCTGCGTTGCTTGCCGCTCCGAGGGCTACGCGAACGGCGCCGAGCGTCTCGGCGATCTCCCGCAACTGCGAGGCCGATGCGCCGCTCGCCCCGATGGAATCAGAAATCGATCGCAGCACAGCGGCGACTTCCCGTTTGGCGATCACCTCGGCGGTCGGCTCGGGTTCGGTGTCTCCGAAATCACGAATCCGCTCGAGCAGATTGTCGCTGTCGCTCATGTTCCGTTCTTGGCTCGTACAGGCGAAGGTGCGATCACTGGCGCCTTTCAGTCCTTGGTTTTCAGCTGGTCTTCGTTCTGCTCGATGAAGGTCCGGATCTCGTCGGTCATGTCGAGCAATCGGGTCCACTGCTCCTTGTAGAGCGTCACCGGAAAACGGCCCAGCCCGTACACCGACACGCCGCCCTTCTGGCTGACTTTCAAGCTCAAGCCCTTCTCGCTGCGATTTTTCAAAGACGCATTCTCGGCCCGGAGCCGCTCGAGTTCGGCCTTCATCTGGTCGTCGGTCATGTCTCCGTTCTCGTCACCCATATCTCACCCCATGTTGATTCGTTGCACGGCTCGATCAGCTGACGGCCGTGACGAAGTACTCCGCGATTTTTCCGCCTTCTTCTTTATATACACCGAGACAGCAGATCGACATCTCGGGACTCATCACGATGTCGTATCGCATCGAATTTTCGTTGAACGCCACGTTGTCGATCGTCAGACCACCCCCGGCCGTCAACTTCGCGAAGTTCTCCACGATGGCGGCTCGCCCGCGGAGGATGATCGGATCCATTCCCACCGTACGCGGCGCGTCGTCGTGGAACAACGCGTCGTCCGAGAACACGGATCCGATCTTCTCGGCGTCGCCTTCGCGCAGACCTTCGACATAGCTTTCCAACAAGCTCATTTCCACTCCTCGCCACTGTTCACCACTGTTCACAGCTTCGATGCTGTCGACGCGGGCGACGCAGCCGACGATAGCGAAACCCCCAGGCGACATCGGGGCCCCCGGCTGGTGCCTGCGGCGCAGAACGGCTGGGTATACTGCCCGCATGCGAATCGGAGAGTCGCGGCACGAGGAACGGGGGAAATGGGGCAAGCCCCTCGAAGGGATTCGGGTGCTGGCCGCCGAACAGATGCAAGCCCTCCCCTACGCGACCCAGTTGATGGCGCATCTCGGCGCCGAGGTCGTGAAAGTGGAGCATCCGACGCTGGGCGAATCCGGCCGAGGCGCGCAGCCCCGAATCACCGATGCGGACGGGCGCGAAGTCGGCGCGACCTACCTTCGCAACAACCTGAACAAACAGAGCATCGGCATCGACCTCAAACACGAGTCGGGTCGTGATTTATTCAAGCAACTGGTGCCCCACTTCGATGTCGTTGCCGAAAATTTCAAGCCGGGCACGATGGATCGACTCGGACTCGGCTACGACGTCGTTTCGGTGCTCAATCCGCGCGCCGTCTACCTGTCACTGTCCGGTTTCGGAAGCCTGACCGAAACTCCGTATCGCAATTGGCCCGCATACGCGCCGATCGTCGAAGCGATGGCGGGCATCTACGAACCCACCCGCAAGCCCGACCAGCCGCCGCCGGTCGTGGTGGCCGGAGCGCTGGGCGACAACGGAAGCGCGCTGTATGCCGTCATCGGAACCCTCGCCGCACTTCAGCAACGTGAACGAAGCGGGCTCGGGCAGCATGTCGATATCTCGATGTTCGACGCGATGATCGCCATGGCCGACATGATTCCGCAGCTCGAGAGCCTCGGTGCCCCGATTCAATGGGCGACTGCCGGCACCACTGCGATCGTCGGCGCCTTCGCGGCTTCCGATGGCTACTTCGTCGTAGCCGTGTTCCGCGAGCATCACTTCGAACGTTTGGCGACGATCATCGGACATCCCGACTGGGTCCATGACGAACGCTTCGCGACACGCGAGGGTTGGGCGCAGCAGATCGAACCGACGATCCGCCCCGCGATCGAGAAATGGGCGAAAAACAAAACCAAGCTCGAAGCCTCCGGCGCGCTGTGCGAGCACGGCATCGCGGCTGGCCCCAGCAACGTCGCACAAGACCTGTTCAAGGACCCTCACGTCGCCGCGCACGACATGCTGATCGAAGTGCCTCGCACCGACGCGGCCGAACCGATGATCGTCGTCGGAAACCCCGTCAAGATGTCTCGCCTGTCCGAGGGACCGATCTCGAGCTTCCCGCGATTGGGTGAGCACACCGATGCGGTGCTGAAGACCACACTCGAACTGAGCGACGAACAGATCGCGCGCCTTCGAGAGGAGGGAGTGATTTAGCCCTCGAACGAGAGGAGGGAGCGATCTAGCCCTCGAAATCCGCGAGGCGCACCGGGAGCCTGCGAGCACCCCACTCACCGGCCGGCCCCTCGAACACACCGGCACACGGCTCGCCGCAGGATCGACAACTGCCGTCGTCGGTCAGCGCCCAGCGCGTGATGACGTATTGGTCGCGACCGATCGTCGTCTCGCCGCACGCATGACACTGGGTGCTGCCACCGCTGGGATCGTGAACGTTTCCGGTGTAGACGTAGCGAAGCCCGTAACTCTGGGCGATCTGACGAGCGCGCGTGAGTGTTTCCTTCGGGGTTCGCTGCTTGTCGAGCATGCGGTAGTCCGGGTGGAACGCACTGAAGTGCCACGGAACACTCGGCCCCAGCTGCTCGGCCACCCACTGGCTGGCGGTGTGCAACTCGGCATCCGAATCGTTCTCGCCGGGGATCAGCAACGTCGTGATCTCGAACCAGACTCGAGTCTCTTGTTTCAGGTAACAGAGGGTTTCGAGTACCGGCGCCAGCTGCCCGCCGCAGACTTTGCGATAGAAGGTATCACTGAAGGCTTTCAGATCGACGTTGGCGGCATCCATCTTCCCGAAGAACTCGCGGCGAGGCGCCTCGTTGATGTAGCCGGCGGTCACGGCAACCGAGCGAATGCCGGCCTCCCGACAGGCCTGGGCGGTGTCCACCGCGTACTCGAGAAAGATCACCGGATCGTTGTAGGTAAACGCGACGCTCTTGCAGCCGAGTTCCCTGGCTGCCAGAGCAATCTGAGCCGGCGTGGCCTCATCGGAAAGCGTGTCGAACTCTCTCGATTTACTGATGTCCCAGTTCTGGCAGAACCGGCACGACAGGTTGCAGCCGGCCGTTCCGAACGACAGCACAGGGGTGCCGGGCAGGAAGTGATTCAGTGGTTTCTTCTCGATCGGGTCGACGCAATACCCGCTCGACCGCGCATAAGTCGTCAGTACGACTTCGTCGCCCGCACGGGCTCGCACGAAACACAGACCGCGCTGGCCATCGTTGAGCCGGCACTCGCGCGGGCACAGATCACACTGCAGCTGCCCGTCATCGAGCGCGTGCCAGTAGCGGCCCGGTACCTGTCCGCGTTTTTCAGGGGAGACGTTCATGCGCCCTCTTTTGCCCCAT
>JAJDAM010000942.1 GCA_029261905.1 Deltaproteobacteria bacterium | reverse complement strand
GCGGAAGTGCCGACCGAGGTGCGGACGGACGTACCGACACGCGATCGAGCCGCACTGATCGCGAAACGCCGTCGGCCCACATCTCCGAGCGGTGACCCGAGAGCGGACGTCGATGCGATCATTCGCGACGTCCGCGCACTCGTCACCGAAGCCGGACTCACGCTCGATGACGTCGATTGCATCGGTCTCTCCGTGCCTGGACCCTTCGACGTTGAACGCGGAACGCTGCTGAAGCCGCCGAACCTGCCCGGCTGGGTCGACGTTCCCATCCAGGACTGGATCGCTTCGGCACTCGACCGTCCGGTTCGGATCGACAACGACGCCAACGCGGCTGCGTTGGCCGAGTGGCGCTTCGGTGCAGGGCAGGGCGCCCACCACATGGTGTACCTGACGATGTCGACCGGTGTTGGCGCAGGCCTGATTCTCGATGGCCGGCTGTATCACGGCTGGCGCGGCAACGCGGGCGAGTTCGGTCATGTAGCGGTAGAGCCCGACGGCGAGTTGTGTGCCTGCGGATTGAGGGGGTGTCTGGAAGCCTATGTCGGTGGTGCAGCCTGGACCCGCCGGCTCCGCGCGATCAGCCCCGAAACCAGCGAGGTCGCGACGCTGGCAGGCGGCGTAGCGCATATCACACCCGAACACGTTGTCGGTGCGGCTCTGCGCGGAGACACGTTCGCACTGGCCGAGTTCGAGCGCTTCAATGCGTACCTCGCGCGCGGCGTCGCGAACGTCGCGTTCGCGCTGGCACCCCAGCGGATCGTGCTCGGTACGATCCCGACCGCCGCGGGAGAACAGCTTTGTTTCGAACCGCTGCGGGCGAAGGTGGCCACGATGCTGTGGCCCCAGGTCAACGAGGGTTTGCAGATCGTCCCGTCGCGCCTCGGCGCTGAGTTGGGGTACTACGCGGGAATCTGCGTCGCGCTGGAGGGCTTCGCCTGACCCGCCCGCAAATCAAGCCGATTCGTGGGCGCCATCTCCTGCGGCCTCGGGGGAGACATCCCCGGTAGCGAACCCTACGAGTTCGGCACGTACGGCTTCGGCCTGATCGCGCATTCGGACCACCGCGCGCGCGACCTCCGGAATCCGCTCACTGCCTTTGCGAGCATTCTCGAGAATCGACATGACCGATTCGGCGACGCCGGTGCTCGAGGTCTCGTGCGTTGCGGTCTTGAGCTGGATCGATCCGATCAGGCCGGTGATCGACGAAATGTTCTCCGAGATGTAGCGGCTCGAAGCGCGCTGCTCGTCGGTGGCACTGCTCATCTGTCGCGAGATCTCGAGCGACTCGGTCGAGTTCCTCAACAACTGCTCGGTCGCGCCACTCTGCTCGGTGAGCGCGGCAGAAATCTGCTGGACCAACTCGAAAGTGCGTTGCGCCGATTCGGCGACATGGGCTGACGTGCGGCCCTGTTCCTGGGCAGCTCGGCTGATCTCGGCCACGCGTCCACTGGCATCGCGTGCCGATTCACGAATCCGCTCGAGCGAATCGCCCGCGGCGCGCGATCGGGTCACACCGGCATCGACGGCATCGATTCCCGCCGCCATGGCTTTGACTGCGGTAGCGGACTGCTGCTCGACCGAACCGATCAGCGACTCGATCTCCTTGGTGCTGGCCGTGGTTCGGCGAGCCAGGGTCTTCACCTGCTCAGCGACCACCGCGAACGCTTTTCCGTGTTCGCCGGCCTGCGCAGCGATGATGGCCGCGTTGAGCGAAAGCAGGTTGGTCTCATCACTGATTCCGTTGATCACGCTGGCGATTTCACCGATCGCCCCGATGCGGTCTGCGAGCCCCTCGAGGGCTGTCTTGGCTTCGCTGGTCTCGGTCTTGATCTGCGCAATGCCCTCGATCGTGGCTCCGACCGCACGCGCGCCTTCGTCGGCACTCTGGCTGACCTGCTCCGTGAGTTTCGATGCGCCGCCGACGTGCTCTCCGACTTCGCGAATCGTGTGGTCCATTTGCGCGATCGAAGAGGCCGTTTCTTCGGCGGCCTGCTGCACGCTGTCGCCGCTTTCGGCAACGCGGCGAATCTGTGCATTGAGTTCGTGAACCGAGGTCGTCGACGATTCGACACCGTCACGCAGTGCGCTCGCGCTGGTGGCGACCTGCTCGATCGCGCAGCCCATCTCGAGAACGGAGGACGCCGTCTCTTCGTTCGAGCGCGCGAGCTGCATCACTTCGGCGTTGATGCCTTTGATGGAGGTATTGATGTTGGCGAGCAGCGAAGAGGTCTCTTCGACAGCCTCCTCCTGTTCCTCCGCGGCGCGATTGACTTCGGCCAGTGCGCCGGCGATTTCGGACGGCAGCTCGGACAGCGAAGCCGTGAGTGCCGAGATGCGGTCGGTCGACTGCTGCTTCAGGTCCGCCATCTGGTTGATCGCTGCGCCCACCGGCGCGAGTTCGGCGAGTTCAGATGGAATCAGTCGCGCCGGAAGTTCGCCGGTCGTACTCAGTTCGATGCATGCCTCGACGAGTTTGTCTCGACGGACCAGAGCGGACGACGCCATGTCGCGTAGGAACACCGCGATGGCTCCGGCACCGCAGGCCAACGCACCGCCCGCAATGAACAGATTGCCGCTGAATTCGTACGTCAGCAGGGCGATGCCTCCGGCAGCTGCCGACGCGCCCGCTGCCAGTGCAGGCAGCCAATTCTTCGATCCATCGTCCGCTCGCACCGGTGCCGAATCCACTCCGCGATTCTCCCGTTCTGCTGGCTGCAGTTTCCGTTGCCGATTTAGTCGCGCATTCGATTGCGCATTCAGCTGTGCACAGCAAAAAGATCGGTCCAGTCCGGACTTCACTTGAGAAACAACGTTCCCGGTTCACCGGGCCGGAACCTCATTGATGTGCAACCGAAGTGCAGCAAAGGTGCCGTCTGCGATGGCCGCACGTACCCGCTCGAGAAGACGCATGTAGAAACGCATGTTGTGCACGGTCGCCAACCGGGCACCGAGCGTCTCCTTGGTCTGGAACAGATGGCGCAGGTACGCGCGGCTATGTCGTCCGCAGGTCGAGCAGTCGCACTCTGGATCCGGCGGCGTCGGATCGTTCTTGTACTGTGCGTTGCGAATTTTCAATGCACCGGAACCGGTGAACAGTACGCCGTGACGACCGTGACGCGAAGGAATGACACAGTCGAACAAATCCACTCCTGCTGCGACGCCGTTGACGAGATCGGCTGGATACCCGAGCCCCATCAGGTAGCGCGGCGCCGAGGCCGGAATCACGGCATTGGCGGACGCGACCATGTCGTTGCGTTGCTCGGGCTCTTCACCGAGCCCCAAGCCACCGTGTGCGAAGCCCTCGAAGCCCAGTCCCACCAACCCCGAGGCGCTCCACTTGCGCAGGGACGCATCGGTGCCGCCTTGCACGATTCCGAACACAGCCTGGTCGGAGCGGCGCCGTGCCCGAGCGGACCGCTCTGCCCACCGCATGGTTCGCTCCGCTGCGGATTGAAGTCGCCGCGTGGAAGCGTCGTCGGGGGCCTTCGGGACGCATTCATCGAGCACCATCGCGATGTCCGAGCCGAGGTTCTCCTGGCTTTCGATGGCGCTCTCGGGTGTCAGCAAGCGGCGCCGGCCGTCGATCGGGGAGGCGAAGGTCACGCCCTGCTCATCGAGGCGAAGCCGATGAGCGAGCGATGTCACCTGGTACCCGCCACTGTCCGTCAACCACGGACCGCGCCAGCCGGTAAAACCATGCAACCCACCGTGTTCCGCGATCAGAGCCGACCCGGGTCGCTCTTCCAGATGGTAGGTGTTCGACAGCAGGATCTGTGCGCCGAGCTGTTCCAACTCGGGCATCGCGACGCCACGGACAGCACCATAGGTGGCTACCGGCATGAAGGCCGGCGTATCGACAACACCATGAGGCGTCGCGAGGCGACCGGTTCGAGCGTCGCCGTCACGCCCGATCACTTCGAATGAGAAACCGTCCGCCACCTTCTCCTCAGTTCGACTGGATCAACATCGCATCTCCGTAGGAGTAGAAGCGATATCCGTCTCGAATCGCGCTCGCATAGGCGGCGAGCACGGCCTTGCGCCCGGCAAAGGCGGCTACGAGCAGCAGGAGCGACGAGCCGGGCAAATGGAAATTCGTCAGCAGTGCATCGACGACACGAAACCGCGATCCGGGGGCGAGCAACAGCTCGGTTTCTCCGGTTTCGGCGCGCACGCCCCCGGCTTCGTCCGCACAGGCCTCGAGCACGCGGGTCGCCGTGGTCCCGACAGCGACCACGCGCCCCCCGCGTTGCCGGGTACGGCTGATTGCGGCGGCCGTCGCTTCGGGCAACTCGTAGGATTCCGAATGAAGCCGCCCCGTCTCGAGGTTTTCGCGCGTCAGGGGCCGAAAGGTGCCGAGTCCGACATGGAGCACCACTTCGGCGCGTTCGATCCCCTGTTCGTCCAACCGGGCCAACAGGGCTTCGCTGAGGTGCAGGCCAGCGGTCGGCGCGGCCACAGAACCGGGGACCCGCGCATAGGTGGTCTGATACCGCTGGGTGTCGGCCGGGTCGGCGGCCGGACGTCGAATGTAGGGGGGCAGCGGGGTCTCGCCGGCCCGGTACGGATCGACACCCGCCTCGAACGCGAGTAGGACGACACCCTCATCGCCCAGTTCGACGACCTCGGCATCGAGTGCCGGGGAGCCGAGTCGGTACTTCGCACCCAGCCGGATCCGGCCGCTGTGGCGCAATAGCGCGCGATAGCGATCGGTGCCCTCCACGCTCGACACGCGATCCAACAACAACGCCTCGGCCCTTCCGCCGCTCGTCTTGTGGCCTCGCAATCTGGCCGCTCGCACCTTCGTGGCGTTCACGACGAGCA
>JAJDAM010000941.1 GCA_029261905.1 Deltaproteobacteria bacterium | reverse complement strand
GCTCGCTCGATCCTCGTCACGGGTGCGGCCCCACCGCTGCTCGATGTGGCCGCGCCGACGCTTGCGCTCGCGCGCGCCCGCAAGGACGCGGTCCTTTCGGCCCGAGAGCTGATGGATCTCGCGTCGACCTGCGCTTCGGCGCGGGCTACGCGCACGTTTCTCGAAAGCCGAGCGGAGACCGCGCCCAAACTCGCCGACCTCGGATCACTGCTCGTCGAACATCGAGATCTCGAGACGGAGATCGAGCGATCGTTCGAACGCTCGGGAGAGCTGCGGGACAGTGCTTCGCCTGCGCTGGCGAGTGCTCGGGCGCAGGCCCGAAACCTGGCCGCCGAGATCCAATCAAAGATCGGCCAGTACTTGAGCAGCTCGGAAGTAGCGCCCCATCTGTCCGACTCCTACTTCACGGTTCGCAACGACCGCTTCGTGTTGCCGGTGCGCACAGACGCTCGCGGCAGCATACGTGGCATCGTGCACGACGCTTCGAATACCGGGCAGACGCTGTTCGTCGAGCCGGAAGCACTCGTCGAGTTGAACAACCGCCACAAGCGCGCCGAGATCGAAATCGAACAAGAGACTCTGCGGGTTCTGCGTACGCTGTCCCACCGGGCTGCAACCGTCGCCGATGATGTCGAAGCCAACGCAGCGACTCTCGAAGTCATCGATGCTGCATTCGCGCGCGCCGGATTCGCCGAAGATCTCGACGCCGTTTGCCCGACAGTGGGTTCGGACGGGATCATCCAGACACCGCAGCTCGCACATCCCCTGCTCGAGCGCCATGCAGTAGTCCCCAGCGATATCCGGCTGGGCGACGAATTCCAGGTTCTGATCGTTTCCGGCCCCAACGCGGGCGGCAAGACGATCGCCCTGAAGGCCGTCGCGCTCGCCGCGCTGTTCGTCCGAGCGGGTTTCCATGTGGCGGCAGATGCGGGTTCGCGCGTCGATCTTTTCGACGCCGTCCTGTCGGATATCGGCGACGAGCAGGACATCCAGGACAGCCTGTCCACATTCTCGGCGCACATGTCGAACCTGTCGGAGATCTCTCGACTCGCCTCGCCACAGTCGTTGGTGGTGGCGGACGAGATCGGAGTCGGGACCGATCCTGGTGAGGGCGCCTCGCTCGCACAAGCGATTCTGGAAGAGCTGGCCGACGCTGGCGCCCGCGTCGTCGCGACGACCCATTACAACCTGCTCAAGGAACTGGCCGAAGTCGATAGTCGTTTCGCGAACGCCAGTGTCGAGTTCGACTCCGAGAGCCTCGAACCGACCTTCGCGTTGAGGATGGGGCTGCCCGGCATGTCCTCGGCGACGGCCGTTGCAGCGCGAATGGGAATTTCGAGCCGAGTGATCGATCGCGCCAACGAGTTGATGGACCGCGAGGATCGGCAACTCGATCGCGTGCTGGCGGAGTTGGCGGCCAGTCGCTCCGCACTCGAAGTCGAGCAACGAGAGATCGCCCAGATTCGGGTCGAGACAGAGGCTGTCCGCGCGGAACACCGCGCGAAGCTGCAGCGCCTGCAAGATCGCCGTGACACATTGTTCCAATCCATGCGCGAAGATCTCGAGCAGTCCTTTCGGGACGCCCATGAGCAGGTCGCTGGTGTCATCCGCGAACTACAACGCAAGGGAACGGCACAGAGCGCCGCCCAATCCCGCGCTGAGCTGCAATCGATCGAACGCAGCAGCCAAGAAACGCAGCGAGAAGCCGGCATCGAGCCAATCGCTGCAGACGACATCCGACCGATCCATTGGGCGACCGCGTCGGCCGGAGATCGCGTCGAAATCGCAGGCGGTGGGCACGGGACGCTGGTCTCGCTGCCCGATCGCCGTGGCCGGGTGGAAGTCCAGTTGGGCAGCGCGCGCGTCTTGGTCCCGATGCAGCGGATCGGAATCCCGACCGCACCCACGACGCGCGGGCCTACACGCGGGAGAGTTCGCGTCACCCGGACTGCAGCCGGCGGTGGCGACCTGCGACCGACCGAGCTCGACGCGGGTCGCTGCGACCTGCACGGGCTACGCGTAGACGAAGCCATCGACCGCCTGGTCGAAGCGCTCGACTCGGCGTTGTCTTCGGACCGGATGTCGTTGACGATCAACCACGGCGTTGGCAGTGGTGCGCTTCGGCGGGCGGTTCGGGATTACCTGCGCCAGTCGCCCTACATCGCCCGCTACAGTGCGGCCGCGCAGGGACAAGGTGGCGAAGGAGTGACGATCGCCGAGTTCGTTTGAATCGCGCCCGTTTCGAGCGAGCGCGGGCTGTCAGCGATGCGGCGGTCCCAGGTCCTTGGCGACGTCTGCGGCCGTTCGCATCCCCGACCGCAGTGCAGCGTCCCAACCGGGACCCATCAGATAGTCGCCAGCGAAGTAGAGCCGCCGACCCTCCGCACGGTGATTCGATTGAATTCGGAGAAAATCGGCGATCTCGCGGTACCGCCCGACTTCGAACGCGGGCACCGCGGCGGGATCGCGAAGCAGTTTCGTGAACAATGCGGCACCGTGAATCCTCGGAAGCACACGTCCCATCGCTGCGGTCAGCTCTTTTTCGACGATTTCATCGGGCGCAGCGATGTACCTGCGGCTCCACTCGCCTGTTGCGGCCAGCAGTGCGAGACCGCGCCGTTCCGGCGCACGGCCTCCCTTGAGCCCCGGCTCGAGAGTGACACTCTCGAGCGGCGAGTCTTCGTCGGCGGGGAACTGGATGAATTCGGGGTGCGACGAAAACGGTCGTCGCAGCGCGACGGCCAGCGTCAACGCGGGCACGTAGCGGACCTTCTCGAACGAGTCGCGCTCCGCCAACGTGAGCGATGCCTCGGTGATTCGCGCCGCGGCGGGTGCGGAAGTAGCCACCACGACCGCATCGAACTCCGCCGAACCGCGCGTGTCGTCGACTCGAATCT
>JAJDAM010000940.1 GCA_029261905.1 Deltaproteobacteria bacterium | reverse complement strand
GCCCACCGCGCCGAAGCGGCCGTTGCGACCCTCGAGGCGTGTCGCACGGCGGGCTTCGACAACCTTTCGATCGATCTGATCTTCGCAGGCCCGGGCCAGACCGAGTCGACCCTCGATCGCGACCTCACGCGAGCGCTCGATTTCGCCCCCGAACACCTCTCGACCTATGAGCTCACGATCGAACCGGAGACGCCCTTTGCACTGGCGCACTCGCGCGGGCAGCTAGACTTGCCGTCCGAGGACCACAGCCTGACGATGATGGCGCAAATCGAGTCCCGCTCGAGAGCCGCGGGCCTGGGACGCTACGAAATCTCGAACTACGCGCGGCCGGGTTTCGAAGCCGTTCACAACCGCCGCTATTGGGAACGGCTCCCTGTGTTCGGGATCGGGATGGGTGCCTTTTCGACGCTTCCGCCCGATTCGGGCGCGCCGTGGGGTCGACGGCGCAGCAACACGCGAAATCTGACCACTTACCTCGAACACGTCGAGTCGGGTCGATCCGCTGCAGTCGGCCCGGATGAGGTATTCGATGCTCCGACCGCACGCGGCGAGGCGGTCTTTCTGGCGCTGCGCGGGGCCCCGGGGCTCGATGCAGCGCAATTCGAAAACGAATTCGGGAGGCCCCCGCGGGAGTTTTTTGGCGCGAATATCAAGAAGCTTGTCGCGCTCGGTCTACTCGAAGAATCGGAGACTGGAAGTCTGCGCCTGACGGATCGCGGCCGCACGTTGGCCGACACGGTCTTCGCCGAATTCGTCGCCTGACCGATCATCGCCGCTGATTCGGGGCCATCGAGCGGGGTCACTCGTCGATCGCCACGCGAATGTTCTGTGCCATTTCCGGCGCAATTTCCTCCACCACTTCAAAATGCCACATCCCGCCCTGCGGGCGGTTCTTGCGCTGCGGGTAGCGATATGCGGGCTACTCTATTTGGGTCATACTCCAACCGTGGCGGCCGGGTGAGCGGTCCGATTGGAGCCAAATTTTTCTGGGGGCATTGCGTGTCAGCTGGCCAGCCCGAATCCGGGCAGGACAAACCGGGTACATCGGACCGTTTGAGCGATCGGCAGGCGATGGTGCTGCGTACGATGGTGAACGCGTACGTCGGCGAGGCCCAGCCGATCGGATCCGAGAGCCTGTGTCACGTGCTGCCGATGAAGCTGTCATCGGCCAGTGTCCGCGCGATCTTGTCCGAGCTGTCCGGACTCGGCCTGGTCGAGAAGCCGTATTCGTCTTCGGGTCGCATCCCGACCGAGCGCGGACTGCGTTTTTTCGTCGATCAACTGCTCGAGAGCGAACGGGGCGATCGCCGCAAGCTGGGTACCTACGAGATGCGCTCGATCGCCGTCAGCATGGAAGGCGCCGAGACGGACTCGTTGGTCAACGTCGCGTCCCAACTGCTGTCCGAGTGCACCCACCAGCTGGGTTTCGTCGTGTCACCCAATGTAGAGAAGGTGGTCTTGCGGCAGGTGAACCTGGTTCGGCTTTCGACCGAGCGGGTGCTCGTCGTGTTGGTGTCGCAGTCGGGCACGCCCCACCGCCGCGTCATCCCCGATGAAGGCGAATGGGATCAGCCGGAACTCGATCGGATCGGAGCGATGCTCACCGAGCGGGTCGCCGGCCGCACACTGGTCGACGCCCGAGCGAGCCTCATCGCCGAGGCCGAGGCGTTGCGTTCGCGGGCCAATGCGCTGCTCGCACGTGCGATCGAATTGGGACGCCGCGCGGTCGCCGCGAGCGATGAAGATGTCGATCTGATCATCGAGACGCGACTCGCTCTGCTCGAACAGCCTGAATTTCACGACCCACAGCGAATCCGCGACCTGTTCAGCACCCTCGAAACCAAAGAGCGCCTGCTCGAGATTCTCGAACGGATGCTCGAAACCACCGGTGTGCGCGTCGCGTTCGGCGACGAAGTCGATGAGCCGCGGCTCCGACGATGCGCGCTGGTAGCGACTCGCTACGGATCGACCGACGCACCGCAGGGTGTCGTGGGTGTGATTGGCCCGGCTCGGATGGACTACGGCCGCGTCATCCCGCTGGTCGATTTCTTCTCTCAAATGATGACCGACCGTTTTTCGACTGTAGTTGACTGAAGGTTGACTGAAGGTTGACTGAAGGTTGACTGAAGAGTGACTGATACTGTCGAATGAAGAGTCGAGAAGAGGGTCGATCAAAGACCCGAGAAAATCATCGAGTGAATCGTCGAGTGAGCCTGGCAACCCACAACTGTCGTCGAATGAAGTGGTTTGAGCTTGATGAAAATCGAGTGACGTCCGATGGATATCGATCGAGTCGCAGGAGTTCTACACAGTGAGTGATCGTCAAAGGAAACCGGGATGCGAGGGGCTGGTTTGAGTCACAAAGGTCCCAAGTCCGTCCCGATCAAGAGCGGATCGAGTGATTCGGAGGCCGGGCACACGCTCGCCATCGATCCGGAACTCGAAGCCGCCCTTCGCGATGCCGTCGATTCCGTCGACGCCACGGCGCGCGCGGCCCACATCGAAACCGATATGGATGTCGACATCGATGCCGAGCTGGAGCGCGGGGCTCAGAGCGATGGCAATGCCAAGGCGTCCGAAGAAGAAACGGGCGAGCTGCTGTTGACTCAATCCGTAGAGGGCGAGTTCATCGATGAAGAGCTGGAGCGGCTGCGTGAGGAACTCATCCAATCCCAGGACAAGCAGCTGCGTCTACAGGCCGATTTCGAGAACTTTCGCCGGCGCGCGCTGAGGGAGCGCCAGGAGTTGCAGCAATACGGCCACGAGAATCTCGTCAAGGATCTGCTTTCGACTGTCGATAACCTGGATCGTGCGATAGAGCACACGCAGCAGAGCGATGGCGGGGACTTGGAGAGCCTTCTGCAGGGCGTAGCACTGCTGCAGCGAGAACTGCACGCGATTCTCGAAAGGCACAACGTAAGTGAAATAGAGGCAATGGGAGGTGTGTTCGATCCGGCACTTCACGAGGCCATGGCACAAGTGCCGGATGGCTCCGTGGCTCCAAACACCGTGATCGACGTGCTGCAAAAGGGGTATCAGCTTCGCGGGCGGTTGCTACGACCTACTCGAGTCGTAGTGGCACGCAAGCCGGAGAACAACGAGGTCGACGGGGGCGGAGCCGGCTAGCCGGAACGCCTCCAACCGAGGGGGCATAATCCGCAGTGGGCAAGGTCATCGGCATCGATCTCGGTACGACCAACTCTTGTGTCGCGTTGTTCGACAACGGCGAACCGCAAGTCCTCGCGAACGGAGAGGGCGCCCGGACGACGCCGTCCATCGTCGGCTTCGCCGCCTCGGGCGAAAAGCTCGTCGGTCAGATCGCGAAGCGGCAGGCGGTCACGAACCCCACCCAGACCATCTTCGCCGTCAAGCGGCTGATCGGTCGGAAGTTCTCGAGCGAAGAGGTGACCGCATTCGCCAACGTCGCGCCGTTCGCGATCGAGGCGGCCGAAAACGGCGACGCCTGGGTTCGGGCCAACGATCGCACGTATTCACCGCAAGAAATTTCGGCGATGGTGCTCGCCAAGATGAAGGAGACCGCATCGGATTTCGCCGGTGAGCCGCTGGAAGATGCCGTGATCACGGTGCCGGCCTACTTCGACGATTCGCAGCGCCAGGCCACGCAAGATGCGGGAAAGATCGCCGGTCTCAACGTGCTCCGCATCATCAACGAGCCGACCGCTGCTGCGCTCGCCTACGGGATGGGAAACAGCGAAGACGGTCGAATCGCGATCTTCGACCTCGGCGGAGGCACCTTCGATATTTCGATCCTCGAGATCTCTGACGGGGTTTTCGAGGTCAAGAGCACCCAGGGTGACACGTTCCTGGGCGGAGAGGACTTCGACCGAGCTCTCTGCGAAAAGATGATCGCGGATTTCAAAGACGAGTTCGGGATGGATCTCCACCAGGACGATATGGCGCTGCAGCGCATCAAAGAGGCTGCAGAGCGCGCCAAACACGAGCTTTCGTCTGCGGCCGAGACCGACATCAACCTGCCATTCATCGCCGCCGACGACGATGGGCCCAAGCACCTGACCACGACGATCACGCGGGACGAATTCGAGGAGCTCGTCGCGGATCTGATCGAGCGCCTGGTCGCACCCTGCGAGGACGCGATCCGTTCCGCGGGTGTCGCGAAGGGGGAGATCGACGAAGTGATCCTGGTCGGCGGCATGACGCGAATGCCCGCGATCGCCGCGAAGGTCGAGGAAATCTTCGGAAGAGCGCCGAACAAGAGCGTCAATCCCGATGAAGTGGTTGCGTGCGGCGCGGCGATTCAGGGCGGCGTGATGAACGGTGAGGTCGAGAACGTTCTGTTGCTCGACGTCACCCCGCTGTCGCTGGGTGTCGAGACGCAGGGGGGCGTCGCTACCCCGATCATCGAACGCAATACGACGATTCCGACCGCCAACAGCCAGGTCTTTTCGACCACCGAGGATGCGCAGAGTGTGGTCCGGATTCACGTCGTCCAGGGCGAGCGCGAGCTGGCCCGCGACAACAAGACGCTGGGCCGTTTCGAACTGGTCGGGATTCCGGCTGCGCCTCGCGGTGTGCCGCAGATCGAAGTGACCTTCGACATCGATGCAGACGGTGTGGTCAACGTCTCGGCGATGGATCTGGGGACGGGTAAGACCCAGGCCCTCCAGGTGACCGCTTCGAGTGGGCTGAAGGAGAACGAAATCGATGACCTCGTCGCCGAAGCCGAAGACCACAAAGAAGAAGACCGGCAGCGGCGCGAATTCATCGATCTGCGCAACAAGGCCGATGGACTGGTCTACTCCACCGAGCGGACGCTGGTGGAATTCGCCGATTCCGTCCCGGATGACGACCGCGAAACCGTCGAAAAACAGCTCGAAGAGACCCGGATCGCGATGGACGGCGAGGACACCAGCACGCTGCGAGCGGCCGTTGACGAACTGATGGCTCTCACCTACAAGATGACCGAGGATCTGTACGCAGAACTCGGAGGCGAAGACGCCGAAGAGCCGATCGACTGAATCGGGCTCCGCTGCGGTGTGACCGGTCCTTCCCGATCATCGAGCCGTTTCAGCATCAAATCCCAACTGAACAGCCGAACGCCTGGGGACTCTTCCTCTATCATTGTATCGTCCGGAAGATACTGCCCGGAGGTCGTGCCCCGCACGATCCGTTCTCCGTCGACTCTCCCCGTTCGGGGCGCTCTGAGGAATGCAGCCATTGGCAAAGCGTGATTTTTACGAAGTTCTGGGTGTCTCGAGGGATGTCAGCGAGGCGGATCTGAAGAATGCCTATCGCGCCAAGGCG
>JAJDAM010000939.1 GCA_029261905.1 Deltaproteobacteria bacterium | reverse complement strand
GGCGCGCTCGGCGATTTCTCCGAACGCTGCGCGCAACAATCCCAGTCGGGCGCGCGGATCGCGCCGGTAGTTGAGCAGAAACAGCACACGGCTCGCGTTGCGCGCTTCGCCGAGCGACTCGCGCGTCACCAACGGAGCCATCCAGCGATCGACGGCGGTCTTGCCGAAATACAGCCCGCCGAAGTCAGCGAGACTGCGATCGTCGAGGCCGGCGGCTCGCTCGGGGCGATCGGGGTCGATTCGATCCCCATAGCGCGAATCGAGACGAGGGAGCCGAATCAGCCGGAGCGCGTGGCGCTTGCTGATGCCGCGAATCTGCGCGATGCCCCGCCAATCACGGGGGTCGATTGGCGTGCTGCGATCGCGATACACCGTCGCGCTCGCGACCGGCCGAAGCGGCAACAGATCATCGCTGAGGCCCAACTCACCGATCCACGACAGCAACGCCCGGTCCGCGGTGCTGATGATGCCGCCCGCCGATTCGATCGCGAAGCCCTCGCGGACTTCGGAACGTGCACGCCCTCCCGCCCGGCTCTCCCGCTCGGCCAGAGTCACGTCGTATCCCTGGCGCGTGAGCTGCCATGCAGCTCCCAACCCGGCGACTCCGGCTCCTGTGATCAAGACCTTCTTCGGCGCCATGAGCAACAATCCCTAGTACGAGTCGGCAACATGCCAGAAACCCGGGGGACGCACTCTAGCAGGCCCGCCCGAATCATCTGAAAGGCGCCAACGAACCAGCGGGGATGCTGGTGCGTAGTACCGTACCGAGGCCCAAGACGAGCCCATGAGAAGTCGAACAGAGCGGACTTCGGACGAATCAGCATCTGATGAGGATCTGATGGAGCGAGTACAGCGCGGTGAGGTACGAGCTTTCGATCTGCTGTTCGAGCGATTTCGGGCGCGCTTGTTCGGGTTCTTGTATCGCAGGTGCGGGGATGGACCGGTGGCAGAGGATCTCCTTCAGGAGACCTGGCTCCGAGTGGTTCGCTCGCGCGACCGATACGATCCGCAGCGCCGATTCTCGACCTGGCTGTTCCAGATCGCGAACAACCTCTGTCGCGACCGAGGACGCCGGCTCGCGGTCGAACGGCGCGGGAAACGGGAACTGACCGACGCGATGCTCGTCGAAGCTCCGACCGGAAACCCGCACCCCGTCGATTCACGACTCGACATGCCGGGACTTCTCGGTCGGCTATCCGATCGCCAACGCGAAGTCGTGGTTCTGCGCTACTTCCACGACCACTCGGAGCGCGATATCGCCAGAATCGTCGGGATACCACCCGGCACCGTAAAGAGCCGGCTCCACCAGGCGATCCGGGTGATGCGCGAGCAGAAGGCGGCCGATGCCGACTAACATCGTTTGCGAGAAGACTTCAGCGCGACTCGAGGCCGCATTCTGGTCTCGCAGGGCCCCCTCTCCGGCGGATGTGACCCACGTTGCAAGCTGCCCGAGTTGCGGCGGAGAGTGGGAGGCCTTGAAAGCGGTCGCCAACTCACTCGCGACATCTGTGCCGCCCGAATTCGCAGAGGTTCGCGCTCGATCGATCCGGCAAGTCGTCGCGCGCGAATTCGCAAACTCGACACCCCCGATTGCCGTCGCGACTCGGCGTCTACCGATCGGATACGGTCGCGAGCTGGCGCGAATTCTCGGCTGGGCGCTGCTCCCGTTGCCGATCGCGTTGTTTGCCTATTTGCAGCTGTTTCAATTCGGAGCCGCTCTGCTCGGGCAGGTTCTTCCGGAATGGGGAGTCGTCGCCGTGGGATTCGTTGCCGCCAGCGCCGCCGCCAGCTGGTTGGCGGTCGTCTACGGCTCGATTCCACTGGTCGCGTACCAACGCTTGTCCGGGTTCGATGATGCATTCAAAACGCCCCACGAGGTATCCACATGAGCGAGTTCAAGCTATGTCCGTATTGCGCTGAGGAGATTCGGGTGGAGGCGATCAAATGCCGCCACTGCCGCACTCACCTCGAGCCGCGCATCGCATTCAGTGATTGGGCGAGACGGTCCGATGACCGAATGGTGGCCGGTGTGTGCAGCGGGATCGGCCACCACTTCGACATCTCGGTCTCGGTCGTCCGGCTCGCGTTCGCGATCGGGGCGATCTTTTCCGGCTTTGGCCCGGCGGTCATCCTCTACGTGATTCTCTGGGTCGTCATGCCGGTGGAAGAGTCGCGGTACGCGATCGGGGATCCCGAAGATCCGGATTGGCACCGACAATGATCCCCGTTCGGAGCCGGCTCTTCATTGGGGCAACAACCGATCCAGATGCGGGATGACGTCGTCTAGCGACTCGAAGCGGAAGAAAGCCGCGCCACGCGATTCGAGCTCGATCGCCAGAGAGTCCTTCGCGAACGCAACATCAGCGGCCAACGCGCCGCACGTATCGGACACCCGACCGTTTCCGATGTGGACGGTCGTCACGTGCGGGTGACGAGTTCGCATCGCTTCGATCTGCGCGCGCTTACAGATTCCGGTGCCGCAACCGCAATCGGGGTTCGGAGCCGCAGCGCGGATTCGCCAGGTCCCGGCGTCGTAGTGCAGATGATTGGCCGAATACGCGAATCGGACGTCGTGAATCACCTGGAGACGGTTCAGGTTGTAGTCGAACCCATCGGACAGGATCCGGAACGGCACACCGTGTTCCCGGCACCAGCCGAGTAGATTCCGAGCACCCGGGTTCAGATCGACGCTCGCCAGGAAGGCTTCGGCGGCCTCGAGTGAAACGCCCATCCCGTCGAGCACTTCCATGTTGTATTCCCAAGCGGTGATCTCGCCGCGTTGATAGGTGTCCCAGACCTCGGGACGCCGTGTGCCCGCGTACTGGATCGCAAGGCTCGACCCGACGTCCTGCACCGAGAACGTTCCATCGAAGTCGCAAAAGACCGCCAGTGAGAACTCGTGGGGTTCGTAGACCAGCGCACTCGATCGTGGCGCGAGCTGAACGACACCGTCGCCGAGCCTCGACGGCGGCCCCAAGAGCAATTCAGCAGTTCCCACGGATCCGAACTCGAACCGCCTGGGCGCTTCCCCGGGATTGAACCAGGCGCGATAGTCGGCGTCGGGTCCGGCAACGAACACCTCTTCGGCGATTTCGCTCGCCAACAAATTCGGGATCTGCGCCATTCCCGGAACGCCCAGTCGATCTACTTCCTGAGCGATCGACAGCGTGTTCCGTATCAGCTCGCGATCTGCACTCGATAGTGTCGGAACATCGTCAGAAAAGACCAGCATCCCGCCCGTGATGCCGATTGCAGTCGCCAACGTCTCGCGCTCGTCGGACGAAAGCCCTGTGTCGGAACTGCGGGCCATCAGGCAGTCGGGGTCGTTGAGCCACAACCGGCGATGCATCCAAGCGCGTGCCAACGTGCTTCGCACCGCCGAGCGAGTCGACGGAACGGCCGCCTCGATACCCGGAATCAGGTGTTCAGCCGGCGCTTCCCAGTAGGGCGCGACATCCGGGCCAATTCGCATCCCATCGACGATCCCGACTGCCGCACCGAGTGGACATCCACAGCCCAACAGAAATGCCTCGGTACCGGCACCCTCGCGAATCGCGGCCAACCCCTGACGCAGTCTCCGAGCGCGGCTCACGCGCGGGTCCGCGCTCGTACATTGCATTCCGGCGGCATAGAGAAAATCGAGTTTCAGGTAGTGGAAACCCATCTCCACCAATCGGGCAAAGACGCTCTCGAGGTGATCGAGTACATCGTCGCGGGTCGTATCGAGCACGTGGACGATTGCATTCGAGGACCAGGTGGGATGCAACAACCCCTTGAACAAGGCGTCGGGGTCGCGCAGCAACCACTCGGGATGCGCACTGTACAGTGCGCTCTCCGGCACGACACAGAAGGGAGCCGTCCACAGGCCGGCCGTGAAACCGGCAGCGCGGATGTCCGCCGCCAAGGGTGCCAGCCCTCGAGGAAACTTGGAGTTGGTCTCGAGCCAGTCGCCGATCTGGCTCTGGTAGCCGTCGTCGATCTGCACGATATCGATGGGAAGGTCGTCCCTCCCGGCGCTGAGCGCATCCAGATTGCGCAGCACGTCGTCTTCGGTCACTTCGGAGAAGAAGTGGTACCAACTGCACCAACCGGCCAGAAATGGATGTGCGGTTCGCGCGTCTGCGCTTCGACCGAGGTCGTTCGCGTAGTCCTCGAGCAATCGGGTGGCGTTCTCTCCGAGTGACACACGGATGTGCTCGAGGTCTCTTTGCTCGTTTGGTTCGAGCACGGCATCGAGGCGCAACTCGACCTCGACGAGAACCTGATCTCCCTGCTGCTTCAAATAGACCAGGCCGAAGCTCTCGCCGCGCTCGAGTACACCCACGCAGCAAACCGGGCCCGATGGCGAGGCGCCCACTGCCGTGACCATGTCAGATTCCCACCAGCCGATGCGGTCCGCGGGGACGTGGCCCACCGCGTGGTGGAGCCCGCGCAGCCACGGACCTGACGGAAACGCGCGCTCTCCTTCGGGGCCGAGATCACGTGTTCCGGTGTAAGACCAGGATTGCCAGCCGTTGCGCAGAAAACGGTGAGAAAACACACCGTGTCCGGTCCAGGCGAACCCGACGATGATCGATCCGAGCTCCAGCGGCCGGTCGGCGGCATTGCGAACGCGCACCGCGATTTGCGTGTGCCCGTCGCCGCGGACCGTCTGTGTCGTCAGTTCGATCGGCCCGACGGGCTGCGTGCCGTCGCTCAGCCGGTCGGCGTCGAATACCCGCCAGTCGGGGCCCGGCTCGACTGGGGTGGCCCAGCTTGATTCGGTCGCATTGTCTGAAGCCTGGTCTGGATATCTGTCTGAATCTGATTTGGACGAAGCGTCGGGAACTTCTCGTAGACGAGCAGCGAGCCGACGCGGCTCGATCCGTCCCGCGTTGGGATGGACCGCGAGAACGGGCGTATGGGACATGCGCGCGAGAGTAGTGCCCCGAGGCTCCCCGCGCCGTTCTCGATCGCCCGCACGAGCGGTGGTGGGTGCCCATCTGTGAACGCTGGCCGAGGGGTGTTACCCCGACTACACAAAATGCGTCACTCGCGCCGCCCGACTTGCATGGCGGTTGCCGCCTCAGGTGGATGCGTGTGATGAAGACCACAGGTTTTCAAGGGGTTAGCGGCTTTTTCACTTGGTTCGAACGGCTGGCACGCGGCTTGCTCTACTACATCGACAGGTATCGAGAAGTACCGACGAGCACCGATCGGAATTCTTGCGCCCGGGTCGACAACCCCTCCCGCTGCACTCGTGTAGCGTGTCGGCCCGGGCGTATTTCGTTTCGAGCGGCCCTTGGCGACGGGCACAACGGATCGGGCCCACCAGCCCGCAGTTGCGACGCAACTGGGAACTGAATCCGGGCTAGTGTCCTCGCATGCCGAGTCCGAAACACGGCGCGCGTGGAAGGTCGGTTTCGCAATCCGGATCGAGAAAAGTGACGGCATCAGTACCGGCATTGGTACCGGCCCCCAAGCGATTCCTCGTCCGTGACGGCTCGTTTCGTCTGAAGGCTGACGTTCCGATCGTTCTATCCCCGGGTGCGGACGATGCTGATTTCGCGGCAGCTTGCGCGCTTCGCGACGGTCTCGCGGTGCGTTGTGGGCTGGAGCTACCGATCGAAGCGCACGCTCGAACGGACGATCTCGGCCCCCACATCGGGCTACGGCGCGACGCACACGATTCAACCCGCGCCGGAAAGTGGCGATCCGGTGCGTCGCCAGGCGACGATCATCTCGTGAGGGTCGAAACCGATTGCGTGAGCCTCGTTGGCTTCGGTCCGGCCGGCCTTCGCTACGCGGTCGAAAGCCTGATCCAGCTGGTGGGATCGAACGGACGGATCCCCCACTGCGCGATCGAAGACAGCCCCGACTTCGCGATTCGCGGCGTGATGTTG
>JAJDAM010000938.1 GCA_029261905.1 Deltaproteobacteria bacterium | reverse complement strand
GTCGTGCTCGTAGAGCCCGACGTGTGCGACTTCGGGGTCCGTGTAGGTGCACCACGGCATCACGAGCGAATCGACCTTCTTGGTGCGAAGGAACAGCGCGTTCTGCACCACGATCTTGGCTGCCGCGTCCGCGGCATGCGTGAACTTCCATTTCATCGCGATGTCGCCGGCGGCGTAGATCCGCGGGTTCGTAGTCTGCAGGTACGCGTTGGTGTGGACACCTCGACGTTCGTCGTACTCGACGCCAACGGCTTCGAGGTCGAGCCCAGCGACGTTGGGTGCGCGACCGACCGCAACCAGGATCGCGTCGACCTCGATGGCCTCGCTCGCGCCACTGTCGGTCGTGATGTAGATGGTCTTTGCGTCGCCGGTCGAGTCGAGCCGTTCCACTTTTTCGACCTTGCAACCGAGCACGAGCTTCACCCCTTCGCTGGCCAGCTGTCGCTGGACGATCTCGGCGGCGTCGGCGTCTTCGCGTGGAAGGATGTGGGCTGCCTGGTCGAATACGACGACTTCTGACCCGAGTCGGCGGAAAGCCTGAGCGAGCTCTGATCCGATCGGACCGCTCCCGATGATCCCCAGGCGTCTCGGGCGCTCGGTGAGATCGAAGACGGTCTCATTGGTGAGGTAGCCCGCCTCGGACAGACCCGGGATCGCCGGCGCGATCGCACGGGCACCCGTGGCGATCACCGCTTTCGCAAAGCGCAGTTCTGCGCCGGCGACCTCGACCGTGTCGGGCGCGACGAATCGACCATCGCCCAGGAAGACATCGACACCGAGCTCGTCCCGATAGCGCCTGGCCGAATCCTCTTCGCTGATCTCCGCACGAATTCGGCGCATTCGTTCCATCGCCGCGGTGAAATCGACTTCCGAGCCCGGCGCGATCGCCAATCCGAAAGCCTCGGCGTCGCGCGCTTCACGGATCATCCGCGCAACGCGAATCAGCGCCTTGGAGGGGACGCAGCCGACGTTCAGGCAATCGCCGCCCATCAGGTCGCGCTCGATCAGCGCGACGCGTGCGCCCAACCCGGCCGCGATCGCCGCACTGATCAAACCAGCGGAGCCCGCTCCGATGACCACCAGGTTGTAGCGACCGGCCGGCGTCGGGTTGACCCAGTCAGACGGATGGACGTTGGCGATGCGTCGCGCGTCATGTGTGCTCTGCGTGTCGCGCTTCATTCCGGACATGTCGGATTCACTCACCTGTGGCTTCGGCTAGCGCGCGTCGAGCGATCCGGGTGACCACGACGGTTACCGTGATCGTCGCGACCAGTCCGAGTGCGAGAAATGCGTAGTAGCCAGAACCTTGCGAGACCGAAGAGCCACTCGCGAGTTCGGCGACGTCACCGACGACCTTGCCGGAGTACACATAAAGGAGTGTGCCGGGAATCATCCCGACCGAAGCCACCAGGTAGTCGGCGAACGATACGCGCGTCAGGCCCAGTCCGTAGTTGAGCACGTTGAAGGGGATGACCGGAACCAGACGCAACAGGAACACGATCTTGCGCCCTTCAGCGGCAATCGCCCGGTCGATGGCGGCCATTCTCTCGTTTCCGGCCAGACGTCTCTCGACTGCGGTGCGTGCCAGGTAGCGCGCCACCAGAAACGAGAGGCCCGCACCCAGCGTGGCGGCCACGAATACGTACAGCACACCCTGAACCACACCGAAGATCGCACCGGCCCCGAGTGTGAGCAGCGAAGCGGGAACGAATGCAACCACGGCCGCCGCATACGCCACCACGAAGACCATCGGGCCCCAGAATCCGAGGCTGTCGACCCATTGCGCGAAAGGTTGGATGTAGCCGCCGGCGAATCGACCGAGCGCGATGAACGCGATGAGTGCGACGACCGCGATCGCGATTTTCAACAGCGGACTGCTACCGGCCGCCGTGTCGACCGGGTTCGCGGCTTCTGCGGCGTCTCCCGTGGAGTCGCCTGTAGGAGGACCAGGAGGATTGGTTGCCGTCACTCGTGCGCTCCGTGCTCTTCTCGTTGTTTCGACTTCATGGGTCCACTACGACCGCGGATTGATTTCGGTTGCACGACGTCACCATCCGATCCTGGTGCGGGCATCGTTGACGTCTGCGGCTTCAAACCTGCAGCGCACCGCCGCAACTCGAGCCCGCACCGGCGGTGCACCCGTAGCAATGACTCGATGTGGCGATCGCGCGTCCTGTGATGCTTCGCAGGTCTTCGAGATCCCAGATGCTCTGTTCTTTCGATTCCGGGCCGGTCGCGCCCATCGGAAGGGCGAGCATCTGGTTGAAGTCGCAGTCGAAGATGCGACCGTCGTAGCTGATCGACAACATCGTCCGACACATCAGTTCTGGAACCGTCGCGGGGTTGAAATGGTCGACGAGCAGCGACTGGTAGCTTTCGAGTTTTCCTTCGCGCACGAGCATGTGGGCGAAGCGTTTGATGGGCATGTTGGTGATCGTCAACAGACGGTGAAACTCGATACCGAACTCCGCTTTCAGTTCGTGGCGATAGCGTCGCTCGAGATCCGCTTGCGGTCCGGGCAACGAATCGCCGGCCGGGTTGTAGACCAGGTCGAGACCCAGCGACGATCCGGCGCGGCCGTATCCGAGTCGGCCGAGCAGCTGGAGCGCCTCGATGCTCCGGTCGAACACGCTGCGGCCGCGTTGCGCGTCGACGGTTTCGGGGGTCGTACACGGAAGCGACGCGATCACCCGAACCTCGTTGTCGGCCAGGAACTCGGCGGTGTCCTCCTGGCCCGGCTGAAACAGGGCCGTCAAGTTGCAGCGATCGATGATCTCGAGTCCGATGGCCCGCCCGCCCAGCACGAGGTGCCGGAACTCCGGCTGGAGTTCGGGTGCGCCCCCGGTGAGGTCGAGCGTGGTCAAACTCGGACTGGCCTGCGCGAGAGCCAGCACCCGGTCGGCGGTGCGCCGATCCATCGTCTCCGGCCGATTCGGTCCGGCTTCGACGTGGCAGTGATGGCAG
>JAJDAM010000937.1 GCA_029261905.1 Deltaproteobacteria bacterium | reverse complement strand
CAGTCGCGATCCATCTCAGACCCCGGTACCGGGCTTCGCAGCCGAACCACCGGCCGTGTCGAACGGGTCGCCATTGCGGAGTTGCTTGGGAAACGTGAGCAAGAACTCCGTGCCCTCTCCAATCGCAGAAGTCGCCTCGATGGAACCGCCGTGGGCATCGATGACCTTCTTCGACAGCGCGAGCCCGAGCCCCGTCCCACTGGTCTTCGACGTGAAAAAGGGATTGAAGATGCGATCGAGCGTCTCCGATTCCATCCCCGGGCCGTTGTCCTGTACACGCACCCAGACTTCTGTTCCCGCAAGGTTCTCGCCGGCACTGACGACGATCGCCGCGTCGGGTGTCTTGGCTTCTTCGAGTGCGTCGAGCGCGTTGCCGATCAGGTTGATGATCACACGGCGGAGCTTCTCCGAGTCGCCACGCATCAGGCCGTCGCAATCGATCTCCTGCGCGATGTTGATCCCGTTGCGACCGACTCGATCACGGAACGTCTCGATCGCGCTGACTATGACGTCCTGAAGTCGGATCTCTGCCATTCGAACTTCTTCTTCGCGCGCGAATCGAAGCAGATGAGAAATCGAACGCTCGACGCGATCGAGTTCCTCGAGCGCGACGTTCGCATAGGCGACACTGTCGTCGGAGTTGGGATCTTCTCCCATCTGCTGAACGAGACTCTTTGCCGCGGTGATCGGGTTGCGGATCTCGTGTGCAATCGATGCGGAGAGTTGTTCGATCTGCCGCGCATTCTTCTCTTCGATCGATCGACGCTCGCGCGACACGCTGACCTCGACTTCCCGGTTCACCTCTCGATCGATCAGTCGCTGGCGAAGCTCGGGCGCGGCAAGCGCGAAGAAGTAGTGGAAGACGATTCCGATCCCCCACGAAAGAGCCACGATAAAGGCGGGACGAAAGCCCGCGACAAACAGCAAGAAAGTGCAGACGGTCGCGTAGGAAACGAAGTGCGAGATGAAGGAGAGCTTGCGGTTCGCTCGGCGGCGGGCCGCCTGGTAGACCTTCTGTTCCTCGGTCATCGGCGCGCGCGAGCGCTTTCGCTTACGCGAACTCTGGGACTCCGTGGCAGCCTCGTGATCGTCGCGGCCCCGGCTGCGATCGCGGTGCCGGCTACGCCGTCGACCCGAACGTTTGCGATCTTTTCGGGTGCCCGCGACTTCGTCCCATCGGTCGTCCATTCCGAGGCTCCCTTGAGGCTCCCCGAAAAGATCATCCGGGTTAGATGGATTATGAGCGGCTCTCAGTCGAATTCCCATTCCGTGCATGCCCCGCTCTAAAGCAAGGCGCGTGCCGACATTGAAATTCGAGCAATTTCAGCTAGTTACGAGATCGTGCGGGCGACGGCCGGCGCAAGATCAGACATGCGGGTGCAGTCGGATTACTGCAGCCAGTTCGAGTAGCGCCTCAGTGCGTCCGGTACCGAGCTGGCGCTGGCGGCGCGAGAGCCCAGCAATGCGGTGAGCCATTCCGGTCTTTCGGTGGCACAAACGGCGATCGGCTCCGGCAGTTCGGACCCCGCCAGCGCTTGGGTTGCGAAGGTCAACGCGTAATCCGGTGGGCGCAGGTCACGGGAAAGCTCCGCTAGCGCGAACGGGTCGGGGACGGGGCCAACCGATGGACTCACGACGACGGGGCCCGTCAGTTTTCCCGGCGCCGACCCGCCTCCTGCCAATCCGGGCCCATCGCAGATGAGCGCACCCCGAACCTGGTCTGCTCTTGCACCCGCGAGCATCGCCGCGACATAGCCGCCAAACCCGCGACCCAGCAACGTAGCCGGACCGGTCTTCTCGAGTGCTGCATCCGCGTCTCCCATCAGCTGCTCCGCCGTGTAGCCACCGCCGCGCGGGACCGTCGATGCACCGTGGCCCGTGAAATCCAATGCGAACACGCTGCCCGGCCATTCGGTGACGTGATCAGGAAGTTGACCCGGTGAACACTCACCGAGGCCGTGCAGGAGCAACAGGCGCGGTCCCGGCCGATCCTGAAGTGGGTGAAGGGCGAGCCGGACCTTGCCGTGAATCAGGGTTTCGAAGGCCGCTGCACTCATTTCAGAAATCGAAGTACGAGGTCTGCGACTTCGCGGGGCTTTTCGATGTGGATGAAGTGGCCCGTGTCGGCGAACGCCTCGAGCTGTGCTCCGGGTGGCAGAAGCGGCCGGACCGCGTCGGGCTGCAGTGCAGACCCCATCTCCTCCGGAATCTGTCCCAACAGCGCGAGCATGGGTCGAGGAAATTCCGGCATTCGCCGCAGCGACCATTCGGGTCGCCATGGACCGAAGCCACCAAAGCGCATCGATGGGTCGAGCTTCCAGCGCCAACCATCTGGGTCGTGTCGAGCGCCGACACTGACGAGATACCGCAACCACTCGATCGATAGCCTCGGGTTCATCCGACCGCGGCGCTTGGCCAGGTCATCGAAACTGCCGGGCCGACGGGTCTTGCTCGCCAGCGCGCGTCTATGATCGAGCCACGCAGCCGTGCTCTGGGCGGCCATTCGGGTGCGCTCGTGATCCGACACATCGGGCTGTGGTCTGGACGACGGCATCCCATCGATGTTCACGAAACGAGAGAACCGCTCCGGCAGCCCGTGTACCAGGTCCATCATCACACTGGCGCCCTTCGAATGCCCTACCGCAACCACGGGCGCAGCAATCGTCGAGTCGAGCACCGCCAACGCGTCCCGACCGTCAGAATCCCAGCTGTACAACGCCGCGTGCTCGGAATCGCCGTGTCCCCTTTGGTCCCATGCGACCACTCGCCAACCCCCATCGGCCAGCATCGGCGCGAAGACATCGTAGGTGCGGGCGAAATCAAAGCCGCCGTGCGCGAGCATCAGCACGGGAGCGTCGGGATCGCCCCACTCGTAGACCGCGATCTCGATCCCGAAGCTGTCGACGCTGCGCCGGCGGTCCGCGGCTCGCGCGCCTGGGTAGCCGGGCCGCACATCGTCGGCCACGGCGGCCGCATTCTGAGTCTCGGGATCGGTCAAAAAATCGCCTCGGAAGGGCGCCGAGCATAGGGCAATCTGCGCGGCGTGCCGCTCGTACAGCCGGTATGGTCTTCCCTCGCTATCGGAGCGACCGGAGCGACCCGTAGAGCGAGGGAAGCGCGTGGCCAGACTCGAGAACATCGCAATCGTCGGGGCGTCGTTGGCTGGCTTGCGCGCCGCCGAAGCGTTGCGACGCGAGGGGTTCGATGGACGCATCGTGTTGGTCGGGGCCGAACCACACCTCCCGTACGATCGCCCGCCGCTGTCGAAGGAAGTCCTGTCCGGGAAGCGGGACCCCGACGAAATCGGGCTGACCCAGCCCGATCGGTTCGATGCGCTGGAACTCGACTTACGACTCGGCTGTCGCGCGACCTCGCTCGACCTGGACGCGCGCGCGCTTCGAGTCGCATCGGACGGATCCGCTGACGCCGAGAGGATCGAATTCGACGGGCTGGTGATCGCTACGGGCGCGTCGGCTCGACAGCTGCCAGCCACCCAGGAAATCGCTGGGATCCACACGCTCCGAACGCTCGACGATTGCCTCGCGATTCGCAGCGAACTGGATGAGAGCCCACGCGTCGCGGTGGTGGGTGCCGGCTTCATCGGTGCAGAAGTTGCAGCGACCTGTCGAATGCGCGGCCTTTCGGTTTCGGTCATCGAGACGCTCGCCGTTCCGCTCGAACTCGCACTGGGCAAGCAGCTCGGTGGCATGGTCGGCGATGTACATCGCGATCACGGAGTCGATCTCCACTGTGGTGTGCGCGTCAGCGGATTCGAAGGAAACCAACGAGTGGAATCCGTCCGTCTGGAAGACGGACGCCACATCGATGCGGACCTCGTCGTGGTGGGGATCGGTGTCTCTCCGGAAACCCGATGGTTGGAAACTTCGGGACTCGAGATCGATGACGGTGTCGTCTGCGATGCGACGACCGCCGCATCCGCACCCAACGTGGTGGCAGCTGGCGATATCGCTCGCTGGTACAACCCGCTATTCGCCGAATCGATGCGCGTCGAGCACTGGACGAATGCGGTCGAGCAGGCCGAAGCCGCCGCTCGCCGCCTGCTGAACGGCCCCGATGGTGCCGAACCCTTTTCGCCGGTTCCGTTCGTCTGGTCTGATCAATACGACATGAAGATCCAATCGGCGGGCCGCCCGCGCGCAGGCGACCGTGTGCACATTGCACACGGTTCGATCGAAGAACGCCGATTCGTCGCATTGTTCGGCCGCAAAGGGAAATTGACGGGCGCGGTGGGGTTCAATCGCGTTCGCGCGCTGATGACCTACCGAAAACTGCTGCGGACCGGCGCATCGTGGGATGACGCGCTGTTGGCCTCCGAGGCCTGACCGACCGCTACCGGAGCGCACCGTGGCTGTCTCGCACTGCCATCTGCAGACCGGCTTCGACTTCTCGATACACTTCCCGCAGCACAGAGAAGTTGTTTGCGAGCAGTGCAACACACAACAATCCCGACGTGAGCAGCAGCAGCGTCCGCCGCTTCGGCCACGCGTTCCAGCACGCAGCCACCAGCATCGCCACCCATACCCCGTGCCAGTGCGGCGCATAGAGGACGTATTCCCTGCCGTAGAAAAAGTGAAGACCAAACTGGC
>JAJDAM010000936.1 GCA_029261905.1 Deltaproteobacteria bacterium | reverse complement strand
AGATGCACGATGCCGACGCAGCGCTCGCGCTGGGGATCGTGGGCGAAGTCATCGACGCCGATGGCTTCGATGAGGCCTTTGTTGCCTATTGCGAGAAGATCGCCGAAATCGCACCGCTTGCTGCAACACAGACGAAGCGCCTGCTCTCACGAATCGGCCTCCCGGATGACCTCGAAGCTCACCTGCGCGACGAACTCACGTACGCGGCGCGCGGGTTGAAGAGTGAGGATGGCCGAGAAGCCAGGCGCGCGATGCGCGAAAAGCGCAAACCCGTCTTCACCGGGCGCTAGGATCCTCCTGGTTACACGGGTTCTTGTATTGGAACCTCATGCGGCCGCACTCAGCCGATATCGAATCGGGAGCTGCTTCAAGCCCACGACGAAGCTGGACGCGATCTGGACCGGATTGCCAGCGAGTTCGAGCGTGTCGATTCGACCGATCAGCTCCCGCAGCAATGCGCGCTGCGACTGGCGGGCCAGGTGGGTGCCGAGGCAGAAGTGCTCGCCGATCCCAAAGGCGAGGTGCGGGTTCGGATTGCGGTCGATGCGGAAGCTGTACGGGTCTTCGAAGACCGCCTCGTCGCGATTCGCCGAGGCATAGAAGAGCACGAGGTTCTCCCCTTTGCGGAGCTTCTGCCCTCGAAACTCGAGATCCTCCGCGACGACCCGCTTCATGTAGTTGACGGGCGAGGTCCAGCGCACGATCTCCTCCACCGCGCTCGGCACGAGATCGGGATTGCGCTTGAGCTTCTCGAATTCGGCGGGATGCTCGGCGAGCGCGTGGATGCCACCGGCCAGGGCGTTCTTCGTAGTGTCATGTCCAGCGGTAAATGTGATCAGGTAGTAGCCGAGGGTCTCCATCAAACCCATCGGCTCTCCGTTCACCTGGCCAGTGGCGAGCAGTGTCGCCAGATCTTCCGTCGGGTTCGCGCGACGATCTTCGATGATCTCGTTGAAGAGCTGGAAAAACTCCATGGCAAGCGCCTGCACGGCCTGGGTCCGATCCTCGCCCTTGCGCTGAAGGTCGGGATCGTCGGAACCGAAGAGTTCGTTCGTGAGCCTGAGGAGTTGGGGCTCCTTCTCGCGCGGCACGCCGAGTATGGTGGAGAGAACACGTAGCGGGTGTGCGGCGGCGACCTCGTTCGCGAACTCGCACTCGCCCTCGCCTCCGCTCGCGCGTTCCACCAGCGCGTCTACCAGGTCGCGGGCGCTTTCCTCGACGATCGGGATGATCTGCTGGATGGCGCGCGGCGTGAACCATGGAGCGGCGACTTTGCGATAGTCGCGATGCTCCGGCGGATCCATCCCGATGATGACGCGCATCTGGCCAATACCCTGGTCCGCTTCGATGATCTGTTTCTGTTCCGCACTATCGAGCGTGATGCCGAAACGGCTGAGGAAGCGATCGGGTTGCTTCGAGATCTCACAGATCTGATCGTGGCGGACGACGGGATAGAAGGCGTCGAATCCTTCGGGCTCGCAATGGTGCAGCCGGTCGTGCTTTCGCAACTCGCGCCACTGATCGTGTGGAACGCCGTGCGTTCCATAGGCCGTCGGTGCGATCAGGTCGAATCCATCGATGTCGGTCATCAGCACGACTCCCAAAAAAGCCTCGCGTGTCAGAGAGGGCGGCGCTCGTTCAGCCCGGCCGCGTTGTGGTAGAGGATCTTCTCCTGGTCACCGGTCGGGATCGCGTCCAGTTCGCCGAGAATGTCACGTGGGTGTTCCAAGCCCTCCATATGGGGCCAGTCCGAGCCGAGGATCACGCGGTCGGCGCCCATGTGAGCGACCACCTCGGCGATGTCGTCCTCCCAGAAGGGATTGATCCAGACGTGCTCCCGAAAGACCTCGACGGGATCTTCCTTGAAGTATCCGCGGACGCGGTCCTTGGTGCGGTCGAGGCTGCGCAGCAGATCACCGAGAAACTCGGCGCCGTTCTCGACCGAAGCGACACGCAGGTTGGGGAAACGTTCGAACAGCCGGTCGAAGACCATGCTGGCCAGAAAGTCGTTGATGTTCCGGGAGCGATGGAAGTTGGAGATGCTCGGGCGCGGCCCGAGGGCGAGGGGATCGATGCCCCGCGTGTCGTAGCCGTTGGTGTCGTGCCGCGTCGCGCCGATGTGGGTCACGACGGTGATGCCGGCTTCGTTCACGCGTGCCCAGAAGGGATCGAAGTCCTTGTGGCCCGGGTTGCGCGGTCCGCGTCGCGTGAACACGGCGCTGGGCCGCATGACCAGGATGCGCGCGTCGCGCGCGAGCGCCCAATCGAGCTGTTCGCACGCCCAGCCGACATCAGCCAACGTGATGTAGGGCGAGGTGAAGATGCGGTTCTGGTAGCTGAGCCCCCAGTCCTCATCCAGCCACTGGTTGAAAGCGCCGAACGTGGTGCACAGCGCATCCACATCCTTCTTCAGCGGCTCCTCATAGAGGACACCCAGCGTCGGGAACAGCCAAGCACCGCTGAGTCCCTGCGCGTCCATTCGCGCGATCCGCGCGTCGCGATCCATGTACTCGGGCGGCATCGGCTCGAGCGAGGAGCGGATCAGTTCGGTGCTGGTCACACCGCGCGGGTTGCCGCCGAAGTACTCGCGCAGCACGCCCGGCTTGGAGATGGGATTGAAGGTGGGGTTTCCGGAGCGATCGATCTTGCCGCCGATGACCTGGTACTTGCGTCCGCCTTCGAGTTCGACCCACTCCACGCAACGGGAGCGCATCCGCTTCGGCACGTGGCGGGTGAATGCGTCGTGCGCCTCGTAGTAGTGGTTGTCGGCGTCGAAGATCTCGCCCGGGTAGCTGGCCATGGCTACTTCCTCCCGCATGCGCCCGTGCGGCACGGACGCGGAACTCTCGATCCCTTGCGACGGTTCAATTAGTATCATAGTTTCGAAGACTTGTAACGTTGCACGACGGAGGAGGGCGCGCATGGATCCGGGATTCTACGCCCAGCACACCCCGGACAAGGCGGCCGCCATCCATGCCGGAACGGGCGAGGTGTTGACCTACGCCGACCTCGATGCCCGCTCCAACCGGCTCGCACAGCTGCTGTGGTCCGAGGGCTTGCGCCCGGGCGATCACATCGCGGTGTTCCTCGACAACCATCTCCGCTACTTCGAGATCGCCTGGACAGCGTTCCGATCCGGCCTCTATCTCACCACCGTCAACCGCTACCTGACCGGGCCGGAAGCCGCGTACATCGTGAACGACTGCGACGCGCGGGTGCTGGTATCATCGCGCACCGTTCACGACGCGGCTTCGGAGATCCCCGAGCACGCACCGGGCTGCAAGCGTTTCCTGGTGATCGATGGCCCACCCGAGGGCGTTTCGGCGCCTTTCGAGCGCTACGAGCAGGCTCTCGATGAGCACGAGGCCAAGCCGCTCGAGGAACAGCCGCTCGGCGAGTTCATGCTCTACAGCTCGGGAACCACCGGGCGACCGAAGGGAATCGCACGGCCTCTCTCGGGCCGGCCGGTCTCGCGAGGCCTTCCGATGGCCGCCACGTTGAAGCGCCTCTTCCGCGCCGACGCGGACTCGGTGTACCTCTCCCCTGCCCCGCTCTACCACTCGGCACCCGTCGGCTTCACGACGGCCATCCAGTCCCTGGGTGGCACCGTCATCATGATGGAGCACTTCGACGCCCGCGACGCGTTGCAGGCCCTCGAGAAATACGCCGTCACCCACAGCCAGTGGGTCCCCACCATGTTCACGCGCATGCTGAAGCTTCCCGAGGAGGAGCGCGCCGGCTTCGACTTCTCGGCACACCAGCTGGCGATCCACGCAGCGGCGCCGTGCCCGCGAAAGGTGAAGGAGGAAATGTTCGCGTGGTGGGGGCCGATCCTTCACGAGTATTACGGCGGGACCGAGTCGAACGGCTTGACGTACGTGGGGCCGGAGGATTGGCTCGCGCACCCCGGCACCGTCGGTCGCGCGGTGATGGGCAAGATCCGCATCTGCGATGACGAGGGCGCCCTGCTCCCGACCGGCGAAGCGGGGCTCGTGTACTTCGAGCGGAAGGCGATGTCGTTTTCGTACCACAACGACCCGGAGAAGACCCGGAGCGCACAGCATCCGGAGCACTCCACGTGGACCGCCCTCGGTGACATCGGCTACGTCGACGACGAGGGCTACCTCTACCTCACGGACCGGGCGTCATTCATGATCATTTCCGGCGGCGTCAACATCTATCCGCAGGAGATCGAAAACGAGCTGATCATGCACCCGAAGGTCGAAGACGTCGCGGTGATCGGCGTGCCTCATGCGGAGTTTGGAGAAGAGGTAAAGGCCATCGTCCAACCCGTCGCATCCGCGGACGCGGATCAGTCGCTGGCCGATGAGCTACTCGCCTTCGCTCGAGAGCGCTTGGCGGCTTACAAGTGCCCGCGCTCGATCGACTTCTTGGCCGAGCTCCCTCGCCTGCCCACAGGCAAGCTGTACAAGCGTCTACTCAAGGATCGCTACTGGGGCGAGAAGGACAGCCGGATCGTTTGAGTCGACCCATTCGAGACCACATCCCGTCTCGGGTAGGAACCGCTACCCATGTGTCCGGTATGGACCCGCGACACATGGCACCCCGGGAGGGGATCGAACCCCCGACCCTTGTATCTACTCCACCAGCTTGTTTTTGGTTTACTCAAACAAGAACGGGTATCGGGGGAGGGTCGCCGTCCCGACCCAGAGGCAATCTCCTCGCACCTGAGAGAGGCGCCCTCGTCCGATCTCGCAAGCTCGAACGGTATCCTGAGGCAGCGGTAATTTGCTCGTCCTCGTATGCACAAGGAAGAGCATCGAGATCGGCAGCGAGGCTCCCGGCGGTCCTGTTCGAGGAGGAAAAGGATGCGTTTTGTTGGGATCGACATTGCTTCGGAGACTCACGTCGTCGCGGTGGTGGCAGAAGATCAATCGGTGCTGTTGAAGCCAGTTTCGTTCAAGGAGGACGCCGCAGGCTACGAGTTGCTGTGGAAAAAGCTGGGAAGCCCGAAAGACACACTTGTGACGATGGAGGCGACAGGTCACTACTGGCAGAACCTGTTCGCCAACTCCAGAATATCATGAGACGCAGCAGCGGTGCGAGAACTTGCCGAACGTCATCTCGCGGTATGGAAGAACGCCGATGAGAATGCGTTGGAGCGTATGGCGCCATGACCGAGATGGAATTCCAGATCATCAAGTCCGTGGGATTCGTCGCTGCCCTTTCCTTGGCTGTCGCGATCCAGCGGGCGAGGCCGCACGCGAAGTTGAATGGAAGCTGGCGGACGAACTCGGGACTGTGGGCGATCAACGCAGCGGTCCTCGGAGTGGTGTGCGGTGGCTGTGCGTGTGCGGTTTCCATCTGGGCGAGTGGCCGGGGCATCGGTCTGCTGAACCAGGGCGCTATGTCGACCTGGGTCGCGATTCCCGTCAGCGTGATCGGGCTGGATCTCGTGTCGTATTTCTGGCACCGGGCGAATCATCGCCTTGCGGCTCTCTGGCGATTCCATCAGGCTCACCACTCCGACGCGCAATACACCGTGACGACCGCGCTTCGGTTCCATCCTGGCGAGCTGTTGCTGGCGCTACCCGTACGACTCTTCGCGGTGATGATCCTTGGCGTGCCGATCCTCGGAGTGATCGTGTTCGAGGTGATCTTCGCGTTCGCCAACTTCTGGGAGCACGGAAACATCGCGCTGCCGCTTCACCTCGAGCGGACTCTCGGTCGATTCCTCATCACGCCTGCGCTGCACCGTCGGCACCACAGCATCGAGGCTCGGCTAATCGACTCGAACTACGGGACGATCCTATCGCTTTGGGATCGGCTCTTCGGCTCGTTCGGGAACAACCGATCCGACGTGCAGGTAGAGACCGGACTCCCGGGTATTCCCGGCGCGCTTGGAACGCTCGGGACCCTCGCCCTGCCAGTCCGCGGAACGTTTCGTGGTCGGTAGGACATGTCAACCGCTGAGCGCCCGCTCGAGCATTCGCTCCACCAACGCCGCGCCGGCCCAGGCAAGCGGCGGGAAGACGAGATAGAACAGCACACGCGAGAGCAGCTTCGTACTGAGTGGCGTCGTGCCGATCCTGCGCAGTCGATCGCGATGGGCGAGCAGAGTCTCCAGCTTCGAGATCGACTCGGCTGAGACGGTGCCCTGCGCATCTCGGAGCTGGGCGTCTACGGCTCTGAGCTTCGAATCACGCTCGAGCTTGATTCGGGTACCAACGCCACGCAGGGGCCAAAGTAGAAAGAACGATGCGGCTGGAAGGGCTACGACCAGCGCGAAGCGGTAGTTGTACCAGCGGAACTCGGCATCGAGCGATTGGAGCGGAGTGAGCAGCAGGGCACCCGCGATGATCACGACGTCGATCAAGCCGGCGCGTGCGAGCGGGCGGAGATCATCGAGACGAAACAGGTCGAACGACACCGACTCGCCGAGCCTGCGAAAGGCCCGCGCGGACTCTACGCGCATCACCATCACGAGACCGATGAGCCACCACAGCACCAACTGACCCAGCGAGATGCTCGCCGCCACCTGCAGCGCGGGTCCCTCGGCGATGGGGGCGATCGACTCCGTATTCATCAGCCCGAACGTGATGCCGATCGCCGTACCGATCTTCCATGTCCGTCGCGTTGCTCCACGAATGCTCTCGCTCGCGATCTCCGCCTCCTCCGGGTTGGGAAGAAGTGGAACCAGCTGCTGGATCAGTTCGAGCGATCGCCGCTTCGAGATCGACAGCGCCACGAGCAAGAAGGTTGGGACGAGGATCAGCATCAGCGCCATGCCGGTGATCTGGCTTGCCGAAGTCGCGTAGAGCGGTAGATGCGTGGGGAATAGTGTGTCTGTCGTCGTGAAGAGCAATGTGAGCGCCACGAGCGCGGCACCTGCATTCATGAAGTCGCCCGCGAAAGCGGATGCGGTCGAATGGTTTCCGTTCAGTGCAATCCGGGCTCGTCCATGCGTTCGTCCGCGTTCGAGAATCATGTCATCGCTCCTGTCTCAGGAGCTTTGCTTCGCGTCTTCGGCATGAGTTTTCGGAACGGCAGCAGCAGCTGCGCGAAGAACCCGTTCGGCACGGGATCGTCTTCGATCCCGACCGATTCAACCCGGTGCTGCGTGGGGTCGTGGAATGTTCCGAAGAGAAGATCGAATAGAGGCGTCCCAGCGAAATTGCTGTCCTGCAATCGCCGCTCTCGAGCATGGTGGAGGTAGTGGTTGTCGAGCGTTGGGAGCAGGTAGTGGGCGAAACGGGGAAAGCGCAGATCGAGGTTCGTGTGATTCAGGTTGCCGAGAAAATTCTGCAAAAGGACGTACCAGAGCAGCAACTCGGTCGGGGCGCCGAGCACTACGAGCGGCGTCGTCACGACCAGATAGCGGATCACACCTTCTGCGAAGTGCAGACGGCCCGCCTTGAGGGCGTGCATCGAGTTCATCGAGTGGTGGATCGAGTGGAACCACCAGAGTGCGTCGAAGCGGTGATAGGCCCGGTGCTTCCAGTAGTCGAAGAAGTCGGCAATCAATGTGAGGAGTACGAGCTGGCCGATGAAAGGCCAGTGGTTGGGCCACCAAAGCTTCGGTCCCGCTGCGCCCGTGTTTCCGGCAAGCGTGACTACGGCGATCGTGGCGAGGGCTTGTCCAGCCGGAACGCCGACGAGCGACAGTAGGCCGGCGTGAAGCAGATCGTTTGGAGACTGTCGATCCGTCAGAAGGCTGACGCCCGGCTTGCGGGGCAGGGCGTGCTCGAGGAGCGCGACGACGGCGAGATTTCCGACGGTGACCACGAACGTCCAGACGGCGGGGTCGAAGCCGGCGTCGAAGCCCGCCCAGGCGACTGCCACCGAGGCGCTGAGCAGGGTGGGAAAGAGCAGGTAGCGGAGGGCCCTCATGGATTCGCCTCTTTCAGGAGTGCAGGTTCGGGACTGCAGGAGTACCCGACGTTTATAAATGACCAGTCGAGTCAGTAAAGGTAGGCAGGTCATTTCGGAGCGTCAACCCAAAAATGACCGGTCAGGTCATTGACTGACCTGAATAGTCATTTATGTTACCTCCATGGCACGAACGATTCCGA
>JAJDAM010000935.1 GCA_029261905.1 Deltaproteobacteria bacterium | reverse complement strand
ACAACCAACGGCAGCACGAGCACCCACGAAGGCTGGCTCCCCGATCAGTGGTACCCGCTGATCGAATCGAGTCGGCTCAAACGGAAACCCCTCGCGCTGAAGCGGCTGGGAGAACGCATCGTTCTGTGGCGCGACGCTTCCGGTGGCGCCGTCGCAATGAAAGATCGCTGCCCACACCGCGGCGTCGCGTTGAGCGGCGGCTCGGTCAAAGGGGATCGCATCGCATGCCCGTATCACGGCTTCGAATTCGATGCGGCCGGCGATTGCCAACGGATGCCGTGCGAAGGGGACCAGGCCAAGATTCCGGCCGGCATGTCGATCGACACCTATCCAATTCGAGAACAGCACGGACTGGTGTGGATCTATTGGGGCGATCGCGCCGAACACCTGCCGGACGTCCCGTGGTTCGACGAAGTCATCGATCGCCGCGGAGGTGCCAGCACGTCCAAACCCTGGCCGTTGAATTTCGTGCGGACCACCGAATCCAACTTCGACATCCACCACTTCCCGTTCGTGCACGGATCGGTCATGCCCGGCATCGGCTCGCGCCTCGACCCCTACCACGTCGAGGTGAATGGATCGCACATCGCAACTCGCGGCGTGCTGCGCAAGCCCGGCGCCGACTCTGGATTGAGGTTTCGGATGGAATTCAAGATGCCGTGTGTGACGCTGATCGAACTCTCGCCGAAGGTGGTGTTCGTGGTAGCGGATTGCCCGATCGACGAGCACAGCACCTGGCGCTGGGCGCGCTACTGGGTCGATTACCTGCCGATTCCGGGGATCCACCAGGCATTGTCCTGGCTCTTCCTGCAGGTGGACTGGGTGATCTTCCAGTTTCCGCAGGACTTGAAGGTGATGGAAACCCAGCATCCGAGACTTCCAGATCGTCACGTCGATCGCCTGGTGCGCGCCGACGGGGGAACGACCGCCTACCTGAGACTGCGGCGCCAGCTCTGGGCCGAGGCCGAAGCGCGCCGCGAATCGTCGGGCTCGCAGTCGCTTCGGCAGGTCTCGTAGCGCTACAGCTCCAGTCGCCACCGGCTGCGGATGAGTTGTCCGACGGGCCACGCATTGGTTGGATTCGTCGCGACCCACGACGAGCGATCTAGAAAAGCAGGTCGTCGTCGTGCTTTCGGGCGGTAACATGACCGCTGAACGCCTGGCCGAGATTCTGGGAGCCCAGAACAGCTCGGCGTCGATTCAGCGGCCCGCCCTGTGGAGAAACGGCGCAACGTGACCGAAGTCACAGGCAGTCGAGGCGAATCGCTCGAATCTCCAGTATCGAGTCTCTTTCAGGAGGTGAGTCATGCGGAAAATCGCGATCATTGCAGTGGCCTGGTTGGCACTATTGCTCACCAACGGTGACAACTCCGCCATGGGGAAACCGAAGCCTGGTGAGCCATCGCAATATGCGAAAAAGGCAGAGTCCCACCACAAGAAAGCTCACAAGAAGTCTCGACACCGGTATGGCCATGAACGTCGGCCTCATTACAAGAAGGGAAAGAAGGCTCATCGCCATCACGTTCGGCATGTCAGGCGCGAGGTCGTGTATCGCCGTGGGGGGCCACCCCCTTGGGCGCCCGCACACGGCTATCGATACGGCCATCGACGAATCCGTGGCGCGGTCGTGTATGGCGCACCGTTCGGAATCGCGGCGGGTACGTGCAATCGGGAGGTCCTCGGTGCAGCGCTGGGCGCGACGGGTGGTGGATTTCTGGCCGCCGAGCTGTCCAAGGGGGATCCCGCTGCGATCATTGGTGGACTGATCGCCGGCGCGCTGATCGGCGGCGCACTCGCCGATGCGGTGGGAGGCATCGACCAGAACTGCGTCGGACAGGTGCTCGAGCACGCTCCCTCCCGCCAAGTGGTTACTTGGCGTGACCCCGATGGAGATGCCGGCTACGCGGTCACGCCGACCCGGACCTACGAGGATGACGGCGGGCAATACTGTCGCGAGTACCAGACGGTGGTTTCGATCGGTGGCCGCGAAGAGTCGGCTTACGGAACGGCGTGCCGACAACCCGATGGATCGTGGAGGCCGGAATAACGGCTCGGTGTTTTCCAGTGCCCGTCATCAGTAGAGACTGCGTGTGTATTGCGCATTAGTTCGCAGAGAATGCGGATGAAAGCGATCAGCTGCGTCTTTCTGCCACAGCGCTGCTGTCAGCATCGAGTCGAGTTGTCGTTCAGGACTCGAAGTTCATCAATCCCCTTGCGGCGCAATGGACATCTCGCCCGTTGTTTTCTGCTCTATCCAACGACCCACCCGATCCGCTATGGTGATCGAGTGCCCCCTGTTGGAGCCGCGCTGCAACGATGACGCTGAGTTCGACGGTCTTTCGCGCGATGTCCGGTAGTTCGAGCGACTCTGTCGCGATCGACGGATACCTTCAACCGGATTTCCGCAGCGTCGCTAATTCGCTGCGAAGGCAGATCGACGATCTTGGAGGCGGCGCGGCGGTTTGCGTCTATCACCGCGGTGAATGTGTCGTCGATCTCTGGGGTGGGGAGCGCAATCGCGCAGGCGATGCGTGGCTGCGCGATACGATGGCGCCGAGCTTCTCGACGACCAAAGGCGTGGCCTCGACGCTGATCCACGTGTTCGCGGATCGCGGCCTGATCGACTACGACGCGCCGGTTGCAAAGTACTGGCCCGAGTTCGCGCAGGCCGGCAAGAGCGGGATCACCGTTCGGCACGTGCTCGCCCATCAATCGGGCCTGTATCACATCCGCCAGATGATCGATCACGCCGATCGCATGCTCGACTGGGACTACATGGTTTCAGCCATCGAACGGACGAAGCCGATTCACGCGCCCGGCGCGCGCACCGGTTATCACGGTCTGACCTACGGTTTTCTGGTCGGAGAGATTTTGCAGCGCGTCAGCGGCGAGTCTTTTCCGGATCTCGTCGAAAAGGAGCTGGCCGGGCCGTTGAAGCTCGACGGAATGTACGTCGGGGCGCCCGACGATCAACTCCATCGTGCGGCAGAGCTGATGTGGCCCGAGGGGGGCGAGTTCTTGCGACGCATACCCAACGTTCCAGGGATGCGATGGCTCGGGCAGACCGCTGGAAGTGTGATGGGTACGTTCAGCAAGGGCCTCGAGAGTATCGGCCTCGACATGGACCTTCCGAGTATCGTGCAGGCTCTTGCACCACGAGGAATCAGCTCGTTCGACTTCGGATCACACGACACGTTGCGTCAGCCGATTCCGGCCGGGAATGGTCTGTTTACCGCCCGCTCGCTGGCTCGCATGTATGCGGCGCTGGCAGACCGCGGCGAACTCGATGGTGTGCGCTTGTTCTCGCGTCGGACGCTCGGTCTCGCGACGGAAATCCAGCACGAGGCACCTGGCCGCGCCGTGCTCCCGTTCGATATGCGATGGCGGCTCGGCTACCACGGCATCGCCACCACGGAGGGTTTTGCTCCGCAAGCCTTCGGTCACTTCGGCTTCGGCGGTTCGGGCGCCTGGGCGGACCCGAGCCGGCGGTTGGCGGTAGCCATGATCGTCAACTGCGGAATGGGAACACCTTTCGGTGATATGCGGGTCGCGCGGATCAGCGGATCGGTGTTGCGAAGCGCGCACGAGCGCGGAGACCCCGCGCCTCACTGGATCCAACTGCCGCTTCGACCCCGCA
>JAJDAM010000934.1 GCA_029261905.1 Deltaproteobacteria bacterium | reverse complement strand
CGCGGATCGCGCCCGGGACACGGATCGACAGCCCGGTCCATCACTTCGACATGTATGCCACGGCGGCAGCCGCCGCCGGTGCAGCAATGCCCGATGACCGGAAGATGGACGGTGTGAATCTGGTGCCGTTCGCAACCGGTGAGGCTGCTGGATCGCCCCATCGGTCGCTGTTCTGGCGCAGCGGCGCCTCACAGACCGCGCTCGTCGACGGCTGGAAACTCAACGTCAGCGACCCGCCCGGACGCAGTTGGCTGTTCGACCTGAACGCCGACCCGAACGAGCAGCACGACCTTTCGACCCAGCGTCCCGAGAAACTCGCCGAATTGAAGGCCGCGCTTGCGGCACACAATGCCGAACAAGCGCCGCCGGCCTGGCCTCGTCAGATCACGACCCCCGTCAACATCGACAAGGATCTGACCCGACCCGACGCACCTGACGACGAGTACATCTACTGGTCGAACTGATCCGGCCTGGCTACCGAACCCGGGAGCACGACGGCCCCGGACCACCGAGATCACGTACCGAAACGCATCGACCGGCCCTTGCGTTCGGCAACGAAATGTCCGATCACAAAGACACCATTCGAATCGCCGGACCGGTTCGAGCTCAGGTGTGCCGGTCAGGCTGAATCGAGATCAGGATTCGCTACTTCAATGCCTCGCCAGCCTTCGGACCCAATCCGCTTCAAGACGTTTCCGCCGGACTCCGGCATACGAGTGACCGCGAAGGGAAGCTCGACGCCGTTCTCGAAGGGAGTGCTCTCGCATTCCTTGCTGGCGACAGCGCTGGATCCGGAACAGGCTGCCGCTTTCGCCCGCCGAATCGAGTCGGAGCTCGATGCGTCCGGTGCGCACGAGATCGCCCGATCCGAACTTCGCGCGCTGATCCGGCAGGTGCTCGCAGACGAGGTCGGGAGTGAGGCCGCCGAACGCTATCAGCTATGGAGGGGGCACGAGGAGCAGGAGCGCCCGCTGCTGCTGCTGTTGGGAGGAACGTCCGGTGTAGGGAAGACTGCGCTGGCTTTGGAAGTCGGGCGACGGCTGGGTATCGGCCGCATGCTCTCGACGGACTCGATCCGCCAGGTCATGCGCGTACTGCTCACACAAGCGCTGGTGCCGGCCATCTACTCTTCGTCCTACAACGCATGCAAGCTCTTGCCGCGAACGGACGGCCGGGTACCGAGCGTAATCGACGGCTTTCGCGCGCAGGCATCCGCAGTCGGGGTAGCGGTCAAAGCATCACTCGACCGGGCAGTCGCCGAGCGTACCTCGGTCGTGATCGAGGGCGTGTCGATCGCACCCGGCCTCATCGATCTCGACGCGCTCGATGGTGTAGCGGACGTCATATTTCTGGTGGTCACCGTTTCGGCGGACGAGCTTCGCGGCCGCCTCATCGATCGAGCCACGGGCCAACCACGCCGTCTCCCGGATCGATACCTGGAGAACTTCGACGCGATCCTCGAAATCCAGAGACACCTCGTCGAACGGGCCGAGCGACACGAAGTACCGGTCATCGACAACCAATCGCTCGACGATTCCGCTCTTCATGTCATCGAATACGTGATGGAGACGCTTCGCGCGCTCTACCCGCCCCAGGGAAGAGTGAGGTAGACAGACTCCTAGATGTCGTCGAGGAAGGGGCGGAGCGCAGTCGAGATCTCAGCGTCCGTGCCGTAGATCTCTTCGACGAAATCACTGTTGATCAGAGTCTTCGTGATCCGAATCGGGAGCCGCTTGACGGAGGTCGTTTCCAGCGCCACTTCGACGACCTGATTCGTCAAGGCTTCGAGGTTGGCGTCCTCCACCTCGATGACACCGTTTTCCCTCAGAACAACGATGGCCTTGGTCAACGCGAGTGCCAGACTTTGAGCGAATTCCGTCGGCGCCGACTCCGGCTCGGGCTCGGCGAGTCCCAGCATGCCTCTCAGGGTCTTCAGTTCGGCTTTCGGGTCTCGGCTCAAGGGTGGAATCTCCAATTTCTTCGAAATGTCTTTCGGAATACGGAATGACCTTCGGAATGACCTTCGGAATGACCTTCAGAATGACCGTCGGAATGACTTCCGGCGTTCCACAGCGGTTGGAGCGCAAAGGAGATGATGCTGTTCGGGAACACCCGCCTTGCGAAGATGGCGGATCGGATCGGACACCATCAGCGGACGATCATCGGCGAGGTCCGAGTGTAGCCCGGATGTGGAGAGTATCACTGTCTCCTTCACGACCCATTCATTCCGTTCCTCGGCCGGGCCACTAGACTCCCGGCTGGAGGTCCGTACATGCAGCTCGATTCGATCACGCAGTTCGTCACACTTGCGATCTTCGTCATTCTCCTTGCGATGTTCCTGGGTCCGCCGTTGGTACTCGGCGTTCTCTACTGGTCCGATCGGCGCCAAACGCAGCATGCGGTGTTGCGCAACTATCCGATCCTCGGGCGAATCCGCTACCTGGTCGAACACATCGGGCCCGAGTTCCGCCAGTATCTTTTCGACGGGGACCTGCAAGGCAAGCCTTTTTCGCGCGAGGGCTATCGGTCGATCGTGTATGCGGGCAAGTACCTGAAGACCCTGATCTCGTTCGGGTCGAAGCGGGACTTCGATCTGCCTGGCTGGTACCTGAGAAACGCCATGTTTCCAACACTGATGGATGACATGGGGATTCGGATCGCACCAAAGATCTCCACCAAGCGCTACACGATCGACACCGAGGGCCTGTTCTCTCGCGAAGAGCGGCTCGTCGATCACGAAGTCGACCCGTGGCTGCTCGATGACGAGTTCGCGCTGACCGTCGGCGCGGACCTGCCTCACCCCTGGAAGATGCGCGGCCTGATCGGCATGAGTGCCATGTCCTATGGGTCAATGGGGAGGAACGCGATCCAGGCATTCTCGAAAGGCTTGGCGCTCGCCGGAGGAAGTTGGATGAACACAGGCGAAGGCGGCATCTCCGATCACCACTTGATCGGCGGTGGCGACATCGTCTTTCAGATCGGCCCCGGGATGTTCGGCGTGAGAACTGAAGAAGGACTGTGGAGCTGGGAAGCGTTTCGACTCCAGGCACAAATCCAGCAGGTGGTCGGTTTCGAGCTGAAGTTCCATCAGGGCGCGAAGATTCGCGGCGGGCACGTCGAAGGGGTCAAGGTCACCGCAGAGATCGCAGCGATCCGAGGAGTACCGGTGGGCGAATCGATCGACTCCCCCAATCGCTTTCCGATACTCGACAGTTTCGAGGATGCACTCGATCACATCGCACAGATGCGAGAACAAAGCGGCAAACCCGTCGGCATCAAACTGGTGGTCGGTGGCCCCGGATCCATGGACGAGTTCGCCGAGTCGATCAAACGCCGCGGTAACGGACCTGATTGGATCACCATCGACGGCGGCGAAGGTGGATCGGGTGCGACCTACCAGGAGATGGCGGACAGCATGGGGCTACCGATTCAGTCAGGACTCGTCGAGGCCGACAATGCGCTGCGGCATCACGGTGTTCGGGACCGCGTCAAGCTGATCGCATCCGGAAAACTGACTTCGCCCGACCGCATCGCTCTCGCGCTGGCGCTGGGCGCCGACGCTGTGGCGATCGCGCGCGGCCTGATGATATCGGTCGGCTGCATCCAAGCCCAGCGCTGCCACTCGAACGAATGCCCGGTCGGCGTGGCGACGACCGACGAGAGCCTGATGGGTGCGCTCGTCGTCGACGAGAAGAAGTGGCGGGTGTCGAACTACATCGTCGCACTGCGCGCGGGCCTGACCTCGCTATCGGCGGCTTCCGGATTGCGCTCGCCGACACAGCTCCGCCGTCATCACGCTGTGTACCGAGACGAGTTCGGGCGCATCTACGGTGGCGACCAGCTGTTTCCGTATCCGGATCCGGCGGGACTGGCAGAGAGATCCGACGCATGATGTATCGCGCGATCCGTTCGAAAACACACTGGCGGCTTGGCTATCTATTACAGGATCCACTACGGGATTCATGACAGGATCCATGCTGGAATCCAACGCCCGAGGAACTCGATGACCGACTACCCGGAAAAGACCTGCACGATCGACCGACTCGTCCGCCAGGCGAGACTCGTAAAGGCTACGTTGGCTGGTGAGAAGACCGAGCAGCGCAGAGATGGCGTCTACGCCTATCCCGGAGAGACGTTCGACCTCGAGGGTCGCACCTTCGAGGTCACTTCTGTAACGCACGACCGGCTCGGCGACATGACTGACACCGAAGCCCGCGCCGAAGGATTCGGAGATCTCGACTCGTACCGCTCGCTGATCATTCGCATGCATCGAGGCATGGAGTGGGACCCCGATCACCTCGTTTGGGTCCACCGCTTCCGAGCGGTCGAGAAGGTGCCAGAACCTTCGAAATGAACGCTATTTGGACGGATGAAACCAACAAGGAGAACCCTGATGCCCGAGACACTCTACCAACGGCTTGGCGGATACGACGCCGTCGCAGCGGTTGCGGACGAACTCCTGTCGCGACTGACTACTGACGAAAAATTGGGGCGTTTTTGGCAGAATCGCGGCGACGATGGCGTGCGCCGAGAAAAGCAGCTCTTGATCGACTTCCTGTGCGCGTCAGCAGGCGGACCGCTCCACTACGTGGGGCGCGACATGAGAATCTCTCACCAGGGGATGGGGATCGACGACGACGACTGGAACCTGTTCCGCGGTCACCTCGAAGCCACCCTCGACCACTTCGCGGTTCCGACGGACGAACGTTCGGACGTGCTCGCCTTCATCGATTCGACGAGAACGGACATCGTGAATTGAGCCCACCATCTCGGATCGAGCTGCGAACCATCACCGATCGGAACTGACGAGAGAGTGTCGGTTCCGATCGGCGCTCGGACCAGCGAGTCTTCAGGGTGTACCTTCAGCGGCTCGCTGACCCCATTGTCGACTCAGTGGAGATGCTTGGAAATCGCGGCGTGCATGGAACGACGGATGTCGGAGTAGATCAACTCCGCCGCGCCGGCCACTGCACTCAGCCCGACCGGCTTCGCCTTGGCCTTTCTGGCTACCTTTTTCTTTCCGGCCTTCTTCTTGCTCGACTTCTTCTTGCTGCCGGTCGCCGCGGCCGTCCGACCCCTGGCGGGACCCTTCTTCTTGGCAGTCTTCTTCTTCGCAGTTTTCTTGGAGGTCTTCTTCTTCGTGGCCTTCTTCTTTGTGGTCTTCTTCTTCACAGCCTTCTTCTTCACAGCTTTCTTCTTCGCAGCTTTCTTCTTCGCAGCCATCCTCGTTTCCCCTTCGGTTTCGTGGACGGCAGACTCTAGGAGGTCGCAGCAGCCGATCAAGGGCCCGAGCGAGCATCTTTTGCCGATCGAGTCCCGAGAAATGACGCCGCGGCAGGGGGACCCTCCCCGCGTTTCATTTTTCTGTTGCCAGCCCCTCAATCCTTTGGCATAAAAAAGCCAAGGTTTGCCTCGCAGAGTAGAAGGGGACGAGGCCACGGCGGCGCAGCCCCTTCTGAATCGACGAGGCCCCAATCCGAGGATTCATCGCCCGGGAAGCAGGTGCGGCCCGTGTCGGCTGGCGCCCGTGATTCTCGACGATTCGATCGGGGCATGGCCAGGCCCGTCCCGGGCCGAGGCGGTCGCGGCAGACTTCCCATGTTGTCGTGTGGGTTCGGGTCTGCGGACGCTTCGCCCGCCAGGGCCATCCACATCACGGGTCGTCCCTCGGCACTACTGCGGTTGTGGCACGAGAGAAGAGGTCGGTGTGCGAGCGAAACCAATCACAATGAAGGGCACAAGATGAATAGCCGGGTCCAAGCAATTCTTGAGGATTACGATTGCCTGCTCGAGATGCACGAGGAGCAAGCAGACATCATTGACTTCGAAGACATCGAAGCCCACGCATTCTGGAACCAGATAGAGACCGACTTGAAACAGCTATCGCGGCGAATCGCGAGTGTGAAGCGCGGCAAGGGCTTACACCCCGACGATCTCGACGAAGTGGTGCGACGAATCGAAGAATTGAACGATCTCTACGGTGAACTCGCAGCGATCTCCTGGAGGGGGAACGCCGCCGCGGGGTAGTCGCCCTCGATCGTCCGCGCACGCTGGCCCTTTGAACTCGAGTCGGATCAGACAATCGAGGAAGTCATCGTTTCGCGAGCCGTCCTCGGATCAGTCCGATCGCGAATATCGCGGGGAACCCCGTCATCGCGTACGCGCCACTGAAAAATCCGAGTTCGAGTCGCCCGAGCGAAGAGACTGCCACGATGAACGCCAACGCGATGTTTCGAGCCGAGAATTCGACGAGGAACGTGAAGCGGTCGTCTGCGTTGAGATCGAGCAGGGCGGCAAGCCCGAACCCGATTGCCATCGCACAGAAGGTCCACAGAGAGGCGGCGAAAAGCGCTCGGAGCAGTTCAGTACCCGCGGGAAGTTCGGTATTGCCGGTGCCCGCGCTGACAACGGTCAGCGCGATGATCGCGACGATCGCGAAGCGGTTCGCGCGGCGGACGTAGCGGTCAATGCCATGCACTCGCCTCGAGCGAATGAGCATCCCGACGCCGATCGGCGCGAGAAGCACCAACCCCATCTGCGACATCAAATACACCACGGGGACTTCGACCTGTACCGAGTCCCCGATGAAGTACGACATACCCAGTGCGGTGAGAGAAGGAAGCGTCACTACTGCGAGTACCGAAGAGACCGCAGTCATCGTCACCGATAGCGCGACGTGCGCTCCCGCAACCGCCGTCATCACGTTGGACATCCCCGCTCCGGGAGACGCTGCCAGGATGATCGCGCCCGCTGCAAAAGTCGGCGAAACCCCGACGACGCTCACCACGCCCCACGTCATCAGCGGCAGCAAGAGGATCTGTCCGAGCGTCCCGACGACGATGGTCCGCGGGGTCCGGAGCACTCGACGGAAGTCGTCCACTGTCAGTTGCAGGCCGACCACGACCATCAGGATGAACAGCGTGAGGGACCCGATCAGTTGACTGAAATCCATGGGCGTACACTACACCGATCCAAGCTCCGACGGATGCAAGCGCTCATCGCCTCGATTGGAACAATGACGACCCGAGGAACGAAATTCAGAACTTCCGGCGGTTGGGCTCCACGAAACTTCAGTCGGTCAACAACTCGTCGACGCTGCCCTTCCGCCAACCCTCCATCAACTGCTCGACGATCGCCGGGTGATTGATCCGCCGCATTTCATCCAATGAGAATCCCGGCTCGAGGCGCATGGCTTCTTTCCCGGCACCGCGTGCCTCGACAGCGCGCCCGAGGTGACCGTGGCACGCGGCAAGCAGCCGATGCGATGCGGCCTGACCGGAGGCCACTGCGAGCACCTTCCGCGCGCATTCGGCCGCCCGTTCGTATCGACCTCCGACCAGATGCGCGATGCCCAGGTTCTGGTAGTAGAATCGCAGTACCGGATCGTGCGGCGAGAGGCGAATGGCCTCCTCCAGTGCGACGGCACCATCGTCGGCGCGGCCGAGCCCGGTCAGCGCGACGCCGCGCGCCCAATGCGCAGTCGACAGGCTGGGATTCTGCTCGATCGCCCGCTCCGCGGCTTGGAGCGCCAACTCGTGATCCCCGCGAAACAAATACGCCCATGCAAGCGTGAACTGCGCCACCGGATGAGCGTCGTCTTCCGCGACGGCTCGCCGTGCGATCTGGAGCGCCTCGTCGGTTCTTGCCGCCGCGTCGACCGCCCAACCGTAGTAGACCTCGACGAACAGGCAGCTGGCGAGATTCGCCCAGCCCGACGCGAGGTGCGGATCGAGTTCGATGGCCTGTCGCAGCAACACCTCCGCTTTCGGCAGATCCTCGCGCGTGTAGCGAAACAAGTGCCAAGTCCCTCGCATCATCGCATCCCACGCGTCGATCTCTACCGGATTTCGTCGTAGCGACCTCTGCTGTTCGACATGGCTGATTTTTGGCAGGATCGCAGACACGATGGCATGACTGAGTTCGTCCTGCGCCGTGAAAACCTCGCTCAGCTCACGGTCGTATTGATCTGCCCAGAGGTCGAGCCGACTTTCACATTCGGCCAATTGGACACTGACCCGCACCCGGTTGCCCGCACGTCGCACGCTCCCGAGCACGACGTAACGCACACCCAGAGCACGACCGACCCGTGCGAGGTCCACGCCAGGTCCGCGAAACGCGAACGAAGACGCTCGCGCGATCACCGAGAATCCGCGCGCTCTGGAAATGCGCGTGATCAGGTCCTCGGCAAGACCGTCGGCGAAGTACTCGTCGTCGGCTGAGGCACCCAGATTGTCGAAGGGAAGGACCGCCAGCGCACCTGGACCCGTCCGATCCGCTCCAGCGGGCTCGATGGCGTTCGAAACCCCGCGCTCCTCTTCCACTTCGACCGGCACCCCGATCCGGTAGCCGACCCCGCGTCGCGTTTCGATGATCCGCTGGCCCCGGCCATCGCCCAGCCCACGGCGTGCGAGGCTGACGACACGGGCCAGCGAATCCACGCTCACGTTGATGCCCGGCCACAACGCGTCGAGCAGTTCGATCTGGGAGACCGTGCGCTCTCGATTCTCGAGCAGAAACCGAATGAATCGCAAGACCTTGGGCTGAAGATCGATCGAGGTGCGGCCGCGCCGCAGATCGAGGGAGTCCGAATCGAACGAGAAGTCGGCGAACCGGTATTCCATCTATTGGCCGCGCCCCGCAGTGGTACCGATGATCAGGAAGAGATCAGGTTCGGATCAGGCTGCCTGTGGAAGCCGAGTGTAGCGTCGTCTGCGTTCTCGAATCCGGAGGTCTTCCATGCAGCGCATCGCCTTTTTTGTCTACGGCCTGGTCTGCTATGCCATTTTCGTCGCCACTTTCGCCTATACGCCCGGGTTTCTGGCGAACCTATGGGTGCCGAAATCCATCGACTCTGGCACGGAGGGTGCCTGGGTCGGGGCGCTGCTCGTCAACGCCTCCCTGCTGCTCGTGTTCGCACTCCTTCACAGTGTGATGGCTCGACCGCGATTCAAGGCGCACTGGACGCGCATCGTGCCTCCGCCCATCGAGCGGAGCACCTACGTGCTCGTATCGAGCCTTTGCATGCTGCTGCTCTTCTGGCAGTGGCGCCCACTCACGGGTGTCGTCTGGGAGGTCGAAAATCCGCTCGGTCACGGGGTGCTGCTCGGCCTACTCGGCAGCGGCTGGCTGCTCGTGTTCTACGCCACCTGCCTCATCGATCACTTCGACCTCTTTGGCATGCGTCAGGTCCTTTTCCATCTGCGCGGCGAAGAACACCAGAATGGCTCGTTCGCGACCCCTGCCCTCTACAGCAAGGTCCGCCATCCGATTTACCTCGGTTGGCTCATTTTCTTCTGGGCGACTCCGCTGATGACCGTCGGTCACCTCTTTTTCGCCAGCGTGTCGACGGCATACATGCTGGCCGCCATCCCCTTCGAGGAACGCGATCTCGTCGCCGAGTTTGGTGACGCCTACCGGCGGTACCGTGCGTCTACACCGGCGATCTTT
>JAJDAM010000933.1 GCA_029261905.1 Deltaproteobacteria bacterium | reverse complement strand
GCTTGCCCGCCTCCCGTAGAAACCCCGGCGAATGAGCCCTGCCACGGAAGCCTTGTTCTCGTTTGTTGCGACGACGTCGCGACTGCGCCCAAGGCGGCCAATCCGCAGCTTGACCCGCCGAGCACTCCCGCGCTCGTCTCCACGCCTGTTGCGATCGAGCACCCTGCGTTCGCCCCGTCAGCGCCTTCACCGGCCGACCTCGCCTGGAAAACATCCGCGCTTCAACGCTCTGTAATTCTCCGCATATAGACCTCTCAGCCAAAACAGAAAACCTTGGGGCCGTCTCCTCGAAGAGACGAGCCCGTGTATTTCTATTTGCACTGGCTGAGAGAAGCGATGCCTACAAAATTTCGAGTGTGCTCACGCACACGTTCCGAACAGACCTGCAATTACGCGGGAGCGCTGCTAGCCCTCCTAAGCCTCTCACTCGCGAGCTGTGCCTTCGACTCGGGTTCGCGCGTGCACGCGCTACGAGACGAGCGCGAGGCTCCGTTGGCGGGAGCGATCGGCTCGCCCCGCGATGACGCAACGCTCAACAGTGCACGCGGCAATGACCCCGGCCGCGTCCACCAGAAGCGTGCGGCGTCGCGCAGCCTGGGCCCTTTACCGAGCAGCAGCATTGAAGAACATCTCGCCTTTGAGCGTCTGGCACAGCTCGACCGTATCTCCCTGATCCGCGAGGTTCTCACTCGCAATCCGAGTGTCGAGGCCGCACGTCAGGCGTGGCGCGCAGCTCTGGCCGAGCACCCCCAAGCGACGGCACTCCCAGACCCCGCTCTCGAATACTCAACGGCTCCGCTCACCATCCGCTCAGACGACGTCACCTACGGACAGATTGTAGGCCTTAGCCAGCGCTTCCCATGGCCCGGAAAACTCGCACTCAAGGGCAAGGTCGCGACCGCGGAGGCCGAAGCGGCCCGCCACGACTACGAAGCCACGCGGCAGAGCCTCGCACTTATCGCATCAATACTATTCGACCAATACCGCGCGGTAGTTCGCTCACTTGAACTCAACGAGGAACATCGAGGGCTTGCCCTGGATATCAAGGCCGCTGCAGAAGCACAGTACGAAGCCGGACGCGCCTCTCAGCAGGCGCCCTTGCAGGCAGAGGTTGAGCATTCACATGTCCTTCATCGTGGGGTTGTACTGCGCTCGCGCCGAGCCGTCATCATTGCGCAACTGAACGGGCTCCTACACCGAAGCCCCGAGCAGCCCCTACCGCCGCCCGCGCCGTGGATCGAGCCGCCAGAGCTGGTACTTGAAGCATCTGAGGCGCTTCAAGAGCAGGCCCTGCAGAACAGCCCTGAGCTTCTATCAAGCGAGGCTCGCGTTCGTGCTCGCGAGTCCGCGGTTGATTTGGCCAAGCGAGAGTATTACCCGGACTTCGCAGTCAAAGGCTCGTACAACTCCCTATGGGCAGCTCGAGACAACCGATGGATGGTTGGGCTCTCGCTCAACATCCCCATCCAATTTGGCGCTCGCAACGCGGCCACCAGCCAGGCGAAAGCGCGATTGGCCAGCGCCCGGGCACGACTTGCTGCTTCAGACGACGCGATTCGCGTGGAAGCCGAAAGAGCTCGACAACACCTCATCGAAGCGCGCGACGTGGTTCGCCTCTACGACGAGCGGCTCTTGCCAGCCGTACGCGCACAGATCGAAGCCGCGCTAATCGGCTATGAGACGGGTCGCAACGGCTTCCAAGCGCTGATCGATGCAGAGCGCTCGCTTCGGACCCTGGAGACCGAGCATCAAGACGCCATCGCGACATTCGGCCAAAGGCACGCCGAACTCGAACGCGCCCTTGGAGGAATTCCCGGGCTGCCGCGACAGGAAGGAGGCATCCGATGAGCGCACAGCGTTCGAACAGTCACCGGCGCTCGACGTTAGTTCCGACCGTCACCGCCATCGTCGTTCTGGGTCTGACCGCAATCTTCTGGGAGGACATCTCCGCTTGGTTCAGCGGCGAATCCGTCTCCGGGCAAGTTGAAGGCTCGAGAACAACAGCGCTGGCCGGCCCGTTTCAACTCTCCGCCTCGCTTACTCCCGATCCGCCTCGAGAAAAGCGGAACACTCTGATGCTCGCGATCACAGAAGGCGGCGCACCAGTCAACGACGCGCGTGTGGTTGTTACTTACCGAATGCCGCGCATGGGCTCTATGCAAGAGATGCGCGGGGAAGCGGATGTTGAAGCAGGCACGGATGGCCAATACGAAGCTCGCTTCGACCTTCCGATGGGCGGAAACTGGGGCCTGAGGGTTGCTGTCGAAGCCGGGCAGCGCTCCGGGGAAGCCACCTTCAAGATGACCGTTGGCTCCGGCGGGCTGACCGTGGCGGCTCAGAGCGGATCTGGAAACGCCGAATTCACCTCCGCGCCCCAAGCTCCGCTCCACCAGTTCGATGCTTCTTCCTTGCGGCGTCTCCGCGACGCGCTCGGAGCCTACGACCAGACCAGAGCGCTCCTTGCAGAAGACAGGGTTGAGGGACTGGCTGCCATAGCGCAAACCGCTCGGTCTGCACTGGAGGCAGTATCGAAGGGCGCATCTGGAGCTCCGACTGAGATCCTGCAGTCGCTTTCGCTGGCAGTCGACGCCGCTCGTGGACTCGAAAACTCGAACGCGCTGCCCGCTGCTCGACTCCGGTTCGCTGAGCTCAGCATGCAGTTGGTCGCCCTTGCTTCAGCCGACCCCCGTCTAGCGGAGGGCCTTCACATCTTCGAGTGCCCCATGACTGAAGGCTATGCAAAATGGTTCCAGCCCTCTCCCGAGCGCGAAAACCCCTACATGGGTCAGCAGATGCTGGAGTGCGGCGTTAGCACCGATTGGGTGGAGGCCTCCTCTTCGGAGGTCCACAACCATGTCCACGAAGCAACGGGCGGCATCGCCTATTACACCTGCTCGATGCACCCGTCGGTCAGGCAGCAGACGGAAGGAACGTGCCCGATTTGTTCGATGGACCTCATACCGGTGACCACAGAAGAGGTGGATACGGGAACCATCTTCGTTGACGATCTCCGCCGCCAGCGTGTATTTCTCGTCGGCGGTGATGGCGGGCCCCTCGGGTCCGTTGACCAGCGCTATGTAAACCGGGTGATGCTCGTGACTCATCTCAAGCACCGCATCCAGTTTGCTCACGCCGGGCGCGTACTCCTCCAGGCTTATGGAGTTGACGATGGGCCGTCCGGGATAAACCGCCAGCCCCTTCTCCAACGCCTCCACCGAAAACGAGTCAATGCACATCGTGCCTTTGAAGTCGCTGGTCACGCCGTGAATCACTTCCGGCAACACTTTTTCGGTTTCGACAATGTTGCTGTCGAGACACACGTCGATGATTTCGATACCGAGATCGTCGACCTGGGCATGCGCCACTTCTTCCAGCACATCCATGCGCACGCCGTCTTCAGTTTCCACTGCGTCGCGCACTTTTTTACTACCGCGCACGTTCAGCATTTCGCCGATGCGGACCAACCCGTCGGAACTGTCGATCGCCGCCACTTCCTGCGGACCGGAGATGTAGACATGCGGATCGGTTTCCCG
>JAJDAM010000932.1 GCA_029261905.1 Deltaproteobacteria bacterium | reverse complement strand
GGGCGACGAGGACGAAGAGCTCGGCGTCAAGCCGATGAACTGCCCGGGGCACTGCCACCTGTTCGGGATCAAGAAGCACTCGTATCGCGAACTTCCGATTCGCTACGCGGAGTTCTCGAGGCTTCACCGCAACGAGCGCAGCGGCACGCTGACGGGCTTGTCGCGCGTGCGGTCGATGGCGCAAGACGATGCGCACATCTTCTGCGAGCCCGAGCAGGTCGATGCAGAACTCGACGCCTTCTTCGAGCTGACCATCGAGGTCTACAAGGCACTCGGCCTCGAAGGCGTCACGGTCGCAATCGCGACGCGCCCGGCCGAATTCAGCGGTGAAATCGAGGATTGGGAGAGAGCCGAGCGGCGCCTGACCGAGGCGGTGAAGCGCGCCGGCTTCGAATGCACCAGTAAGCCGGGCGACGGCGCCTTCTACGGCCCCAAGATCGAGTGCAACTTTGCCGACGTGATGGGACGGGCCTGGACGCTGTCGACGCTTCAAATCGACGTCGCGATGCCGGGGCGATTCGGGTTGCGCTACGTGGGGCGCGACAATGCGCTGCATCAGCCCGAGATGCTGCACCGCGCTGTCTTGGGCTCGCTGGAGCGCTTCATCGCGCTGTATACGGAAATGACGGGCGCGGATTTTCCCTTTTGGCTAGCGCCGGTGCAGGTTTCCCTGCTACCGATTACCGAACGCCATTTGACCTATGCTGAGAAGGTCCGAGGCCAGCTCGAGAGCGTAGGGATCCGCGTCTTCCTGGACGCGCGAAACGAAAAGCTCGGGTTCAAGATTCGAGAGGCAGAAACACAGAAGATTCCGCTGATGCTCGTTGTGGGCGATCAGGAGGAATCCGATGGTACGGTTACGCCCCGCCAGAGGCGCGGCGAAAAGAAGGCGAAAGGCGCGATCGAGGTCGAAACCCTCGTAGCGCAGCTCGCCGATGACATACGACTACGGCGCGTCTCGCGCCTGGAGGACTGAGGTATCGCCGACTTCCGAAAGACCGGGAAAAAAGAGGACGTGCCGCGCATGAACGAGTTGATTCGCGCCGCGCAAGTCCGCGTGATCGCTGATGATGGCGAGCAGCTGGGGCTGATGACGCCCGAGGACGCCACCGAGCGGGCCCAGTCCGTTGGACTCGATCTGGTCGAGGTGGCGCCGGGCTCGAACCCGCCGGTATGCCGCATCATGGACTACGGTCGCTACAAGTACGAGCGCAAGAAGAAGATGGGGAAGAGCAAGGGCCATGCGGCGTCGCTGAAAGAGGTGAAACTGCGCCCCCGCACCGACCAGCACGACCTCGACTTCAAGCTGAAGAACGCTCGGCGCTTCCTGACAGATGGCGACAAGGTCAAAGTCACGGTCATGTACCGTGGTCGAGAAATGGTCCATCGGGAGTTCGGATACAAACAACTCGATCACGTGAAAGATTTGTTGGCAGATATTGCTAACGTCGAGAACCCGCCCCGGATGGAAGGTCGATTTCTATCGATGATTCTGGTGCCGATGCGGGAGGCGATCGAGGCGCTGCAGCGAGCCGAATCGTCCGACCAGGCCGGAAAGAAAGCGGCGAAGGCCGAAACGGCGAAGGTCGAAACGGTGAAGGTCGACGAGGTAGCGAAGGTCGAAGAAAGTGTAGAGATCGAAGAGCCTGCGGAGTCCGAAGTGCCCAAAGAGGCCGAAACCGTAGGGATCGTCGAGCAAGTAGAGACTGCCGAGCAAGTGAAATCGGCCTCAGCTGAGGCGGAATAGGAAGGAATACGGTTCGATGCCGAAAATGAAGACCCATCGCGGCGCCGCCAAGCGCTTCAAGAAGACGGGTACCGGGAAGATCACGAGGTCGCGCCGCAACAAGCAGCACATCCTCACCAAGAAGACGCCGAAGCGGAAACGCCACCTGCGCAAAGGCGCACTCGTTTCCGCAGTGGATGCCAAGCGCATCAAGCAGATGATTCAGTAGGGACTGCTGGTCCTGATCGAACAGTCTGATCCGAAACGCGGGTCAGCAGACGGTTCAAAACGGATCCGATGGATTCGGAAAGCCAGCGGGAAGTTGGCAGGGTCAGCGCAATGCCTGGCCGACGAAAAGGGGGAGTCTCATGCCGCGAGTAAAACGCGGCGTCGCTGCACGCAAGCGACGGAATCGCGTTCTCAAGAACGCCAAGGGTTACTACGGCGCACGCAGCCGGCTGTACAAGGTCGCGCGCGAAGCCGTCGAGAAGGGTTGGATCTATGCCTACCGAGACCGCAAGCAAAAGAAGCGGGTCTTCCGTCGGCTGTGGATCGCCCGAATCAATGCAGCGGCGCGAGAGAACGGTTTGTCGTACAGCCGAATGATCCACGGCCTGGGAGCTGCGGGAGTCGAGATCGACCGGAAGATCCTCGCGCAGTTGGCCGTGACGAATCCGAAGGCGTTTGGCGAACTGGCCGAGCTGGCAAAATCCAAAGCGGCTTGATTGTCCACTGCTTCTGAATGACCGGGGTGGACACCCATCAACTCGAACAGCTCGAATCGAATGCGCGCCGTGAGGTGGCGGAGGCGGAGAGTCTTCCGGACCTGACCGCGATTCGGGCGGGCTACTTGGGCAAGAAGGGCTCGCTGGCCGCCATCCTGCGCGGCATTGGCGAACTCGACGGTGCCGAGCGCGCGGCCGTTGGCAAGAGCGCCAACATCACCAAAGGCCGGATCGAGCAATGCGTCGCAGAGCGCCGAGCAGCCATCGAGGCTGCAGTGCGAAAGCAGGCGCTCGGAGCGCAGGCGCTCGATACCTCGCTGCCCGGCGTCGAGGATCCTCCGCTGGGCCGGCTGCACCCGATCACCCGGGTGTTCCGCGACATGGTCGAGTTCTTCTCGTCGATGGGCTTCGCGATCGAAGAGGGGCCCGAGGTCGAAACCCAGTACAACAACTTCGAGGCGCTGAACATTCCGGAGGTCCATCCGGCGCGGGACGAGCAGGACACCTTCTACGTCGATGGTGGCAATGTGCTGCGCACCCACACCTCGAACGTTCAGATCCGGACCATGACCGGGCGCACGCCGCCGTTTCGTTTCATCGCACCCGGGCGCGTCTATCGCCACGATCTCAGTCCTCGACACAGTCCCATGTTCCACCAGATCGAGGGGTTCATGGTCGACGAGCAGGTCAGCTTCGGCGATCTGAAAGGCCTGTTGATGGCATTCGGCCGTCACCTGATGGGTGACGACATCGAGCTGCGCTTCCGCGCCAACGATTTTCCCTTCACCGAGCCTTCTGCGGAACTCGACTACGTGTGCCTGCTGTGTGAGAAGCAGGGTTGCGCGGTGTGTTCTGGCAGCGGATGGATGGAGTGGGGCGGCTGCGGGATGATTCATCCGCGTGTGCTCGAGAACTGCGGGATCGACTCGGAGCGCTACCAGGGGTTCGCGTTCGGTATGGGCGTCGATCGCACTGCGCTGCTGCGCTACGGGATTCCACACATTCGGCTGTTGTTCGAAGGCGACCTGCGCGTGCTGGGTCGGATCTGATGCGTCTGTCACTCGACTGGCTCGCCGAGTTCGTCGATCTGCCGTCCGATGTCGAATTGATCGAGCGGTTGACGATGGGTGGCTTCGAGGACGTCGAGCTGCTCGCTACCGGGCCCGACCTGTCGGCCATTCGCGTCGGACACGTCGTCGAGCGCAACACGCATCCGAACGCGGACCGGCTTTCGGTCTGCTCGGTCGACATCGGAGACGGTGAGCGGATCGAAGTGGTCTGCGGCGCGCCGAACGTGGCGGCGGATCAGAAGATTGCATTCGCGCCTGTCGGGACCACGCTTCCGGACGGCACGAAGCTGAAGAAGGCCAAGATTCGCGGCGTCGTATCGACCGGCATGATCTGCTCGAACCGAGAACTCGGGCTCGGGGACGATCACGATGGCATTCTCGTTCTCGACCCGGCGGCTCCCATCGGAGCGCCGCTCGGCGAAGTGATACCGATGGCGGGAAGAGAACTGGAGGTGGGCATCACTCCGAACCGCGGGGATGTCGCGTCGGTGATCGGTGTCGCTCGCGAAATCCAGGCGCTGTTTGGTGGGGATCTCCGGCTGCCGGATACGACAGCACCCGGAACCGGACCGCCGGTCGAAGAGTTTCGTGTAGAAATCGAAGCACCGGACGATTGCTACCGCTACGTCGCGCGGCTCGTCAGAGGCGTGAGCGTGGGCCCGTCTCCCGATTGGCTGGTGGCGAAGCTCGCGGCTTCGGGGACTCGCGCGATCAACAACATCGTCGATGTCACGAACCTCGTGCTGCTCGAGTTCGGTCAACCTCTGCACGGTTTCGACCTGGCGAAACTCTCGGGCGACGTCGTGCGGGTTCGGCGCGCTGCGGCGGGCGAGAAGCTGGCGACCCTCGACGGCTCGACGCGCGAACTGTCGACCGGCGACCTCGTGATCGCCGATGCGGCCGGTGCCATTGCACTGGCCGGCGTGATGGGCGGCGCCGGGTCCGAAGTCGGCGATACGACCACCGATGTGTTGATCGAGAGCGCTCATTTCGAACCGAAGCGTGTGCGGCTCGGAGCGCGGCACCACGGCTTGCGAACCGAGGCTTCGTATCGATTCGAGCGCGGCGTCGATCGGGCCGGCATCGATCGCGCCGCCGATCGGGCCGCTCAGTTGATGGCGGACCTCGCCGGAGGCGAGGTCGCCGCGGGGGCAGTCGTCGCCGAGGGAGCGGCGGTTCCCATCACCGAGACGATCCGCTTTCGGCCGGATCGAGCGAACAAGCTGCTCGGAACGTCGATCGATTCGGAGGGAATGCAGCATCTACTCGCGAGAGTGGGCGTCGGATCCGAGCCAAGCGGTGACGACCCGGGCGAGCTCATTTGCACGATCCCCTCCCATCGAAACGACCTGCACATCCACCAGGATCTCACGGAAGAAGTGGCTCGAATCTTCGGTTACGAGCGGATCCCGACGACCGAGCCAGTCGGGATCCTGCGGGCCATTCGGCCGCCGGCTTCGTGGTCACTCGCAGAAAGTGTCCGCGATGCGCTGGCGTCCTGTGGGCTGGTCGAGTGCCAGACGCTCCCATTCCTGAACCCGAGCTGGATCGATGCGCTTAGGCTCGAGCCAGACGACCCCCGGCGCTCGGCACTGCGGGTCACCAACCCCGTGCATGACGAGGAGCCGCTGCTCCGGACCACGCTGTTGCCCTCCGTGCTGCGTCTGGTCCACCAGAATCGCAGCCGCCAGACCGACCGGATCGAAGTCTTCGAGCTGAGCCGGCTGTTTGGGCTGCCCGAGAGCGCCTCAGGCGATGACTCCGGCAATCACTCCGACAATCACTCCGGCAAGGGCAGTCCGCTCCCCAGCGAGCGCCAAAGCCTGGTGATCGCACTCGTAGAGAGGCAGGAAAAGCGGCTCTGGGACCCCGCTCAGTCGGCCCCATTGTTCTTTCGCGCCAAGGGAATTGCAAAAAAGCTTTTGAACCAGCTGGGTTATGTGGCATGGTTTCCGAGTGATCGGATCCCGCCCTATCTGCATCCAGGCTCAGCTGCCGGAATAGAGGTGAATGGCACGATGATCGGCGCACTCGGAGAGCTTCACCCCGACGTGGCGACGAGCTTCGATCTGGATTCACCGTGTGCGGTGATCGAGCTGGACTTGTCCGCGCTCGCCGAATTGCGGCCGCAAGCGCACGAGTTCACAGACGTTTCGCGCCAGCCCCAGGTCGGGCGTGACCTCGCGGTATTGGTGGATTCGAGCCAGCCTGCCGGCGAGATCCTCGATGCGATCCGCAAGGCCGGGGGCAAAGACCTGGTCCGCGTCGAGTTGTTCGACCGCTACACAGGAAAGGGTGTGCCGGAAGGCCGCGTGAGTCTCGCCTTTCGCATGGTGTTCCAGCGCGACGACCGAACGCTGACGGACGAGGAAGTGACGAAGGCTACCGATCGCGTGGTGCGGATGCTGGCGCATCGGTTCAACGGCGAACTCCGCTAGACGCCAGCCCGGGCGTACCGGGGAGGATGACAGATGACGAAGGCCGATATCGTCGAACAGATCTACGAACAGGTTGGATTCTCGAAAAAGGAATCCGCCGAACTCGTCGAAAAAGTATTCGATGCCATCAAGGACACGCTGGCCGAGGGCGAGAAGGTCAAGATCTCGGGGTTCGGGAACTTCGTCGTGCGTGGCAAGAACTCTCGCAAGGGCCGCAATCCACAAACCGGCCAGGAGATTCTGCTCGAAGCGCGCAAAGTTCTGACCTTCAAGCCGAGTCTCGTGCTAAAAAACCTGTTGAACGAAACCGAAGTCGGCGCGCCAAATGACGACGGAGAGAATCCGTCGGGCTAGCAGGTCACTTCAGCTGGCAGGGTTGCTAGCAGGGTGGCTAGCAGAGTAGTGGGCGAGTCGTCTTGGACATCCGGCGGGGGGCCGATGCCGAGCACAAGCGACCGACGATCTTCGAGAAAGCCAGCCAAGTCCGCCAGCAGCCGCCGCGCCGCGAAGCCCGGCACGAAGGATTCCGGTTCCGCAGCAACGGAATCAGAACCGGCGGATGTTCAGACCCACGACAAGCGCTACTACCGAATCGGCGAGGTGAGCCGAATCACCGGCGTGAAGCCGTACGTGCTGCGGTACTGGGAATCCGAGTTTCGCTGGATGGCGCCCCAGAAGTCGCGCTCCAAGCAGCGGCTGTATCGGCGTCGCGACATCGACATGATCCTGTTGATCAAGAAGATGCTCTACGAGCAACGCTTCACGATCGCGGGAGCCCGCAACATGCTGCGCGAGCAGGGCGCCGGTCGTGCACTCGAAGCCGGCAACCTGACGATCGAAATCGATCACCGCTCGCGGTATCGAAAGATTCGTGGGGAGTTGGAGTCGATCCGGGCGATGCTATAGCCCAGCCAGAATGTCGCCTTAGGGAGAGATGTGGCTCGTGCTGGGGCCCAGAAGCACTTGAGCTACAGCGTGGGGCCAGAATGTCGCCTTAGGGAGAGATGTGGCTCGTGCTGGGGCCCAGAAGCACTTGAGCTACATCGTGGGGCCAGAATGTCGCCTTAGGGAGAGATGTGGCTCGTGCTGGGGCCCAGAAGCACTTGAGCTACATCGTGGGGCCAGAATGTCGCCT
>JAJDAM010000931.1 GCA_029261905.1 Deltaproteobacteria bacterium | reverse complement strand
CCGATCTTGTCGAGCTTGTCGATGACGATGCACAGTGGAGCGAATACTTCGGGCCGATCGCGCAGCACGTTTTCGCGGAGTGTCTCTTCCAATACCGAACGGCTGCTCAAGCGGACCTTCACGGCATCGCCGCCGAGCCCGAGCCGATCGAGCAGGTGAAAGATCGACGCGATCAGTTCGGCTTCGGCGGTGACATCGGCTTCGCCCCAGATATCCATGTTCCACTGGTAGTGCTCGCGTTTGCGGCCGCGCGTCATTCGCTCGTAGCGCCAGCATTGGGGCAGGCTGAACCAGCGCAACGGCAGCCGCAGCGCACCGGCGCGAGCCATCACCATGCGGGCGATTTGAGGTGTGATTTCGGGACGTAGTGTCAGATGTCGATCGTGGAGCTCGAAGTGGTAGAGCTGCTCGACGATTTCTTCTCCGGCCTTGCGCGTAAACAGCTCTGCGTGCTCGAGCACTGGCGCATCGACCTGCTCGAATCCGAACAGTCGCGCCGTCTCGCCGAATTGTGCGAACAGCCAATTGCGCAGTCGCAATTCGTCCGGATAGAAGTCACGGGTTCCGCGCGGTGCCTGCAGATTGTTCTGGTTCATTCGCCCTACTCGTTCGTTGCCGATTATCCCGCCGCCGTTGGGTTTGTTGCACGAACGGATCTGATCCTTCGGAGTGGGCAGATCCAACCAGGCTTGCCTGGGCGGTCGCACATCTTCGCACGCTGGAACGAGAAATCGACGCTCATTGCAGTTCGGCCTCGGTCAGGTCGCTGCCGGTTTGCTACCACTTCGAGCCTTCGCGCGATCAGCGCGCGCGCTCGATCCACATCTTCGGAGCCCAAATGACGATTCGAAACGCCGCCCTTCTCTTGATGACCCTGACCATTGCGATGGCTTGCGGTGCCGACGAATCGTCCAAACCCGCTAGCCAGCCCGCGAAGCCCGCCGCCGCCCAGCATCCGATGCCGGATGACACGCCGCCCGAGCCCGCTGTGCCGGCCACGGCCGATTCCCTCCCCAACGGGATCATGCTCGCGCTCGCGCAGTTCGTCTCTGAAAAGGACGAAGACGGCAAGAGTTCGATCGTCCCGGGGCCCGCCCGAGCGGAATTCCTGTTCCGCCGCGACGGACAGTGGCAGACCACCGCACTGGAGGATCCGGAGAGCAACGTTTTTCACAAGGTCATGGTTTTCGACGCGGGTGACGGTCCCCAGCTGCTCACACTCGGTGGTAGCGAGGCAATCCTCCGGACTTGGAAGAGCACGGGTGGGCCGCTGACCCCGACGGACCTGTGGCGAAAAGACTTCGGGGGCAAGTGGAGTCGCATGCGAGATGCGGAGATCGTCGACCTCGACGGCGACGGTAAATCGGAACTCGCCGTCGCGACGCACGATCAGGGTGTAGTCGCCGTCGTGAAGCCGGAAGGTGACGGATTCTCAGTGACCGAACTCGACGGGAAGCCCGACATCTTCGTCCACGAAATCGAGACGGGCGATCTCGACGGCGATGGCGTCCCCGAAGTCTATGCGACTCCCAGTGAGCCGAATCGATTGGACGGGTCTCCCCAATCCGGCGAGGTCGTGCGTTACACGCCGGCCAAGGGCAACGAGCGCGTCGTCGTCGCGGATCTCGGTGACCGTCACGCCAAGGAGATTCTCGTCGCGGATGTCGACGGCGATGGAACCGACGAATTGTATGTGTCGGTGGAGGGCGAGACGGAAGGCAAGGGCGCCACCCGCAGGATCAAATCACCTGTAGAAATAAGGCGTTACGACGCCGATACGGCTCCGACCGAAGGCGTCGTGATCGCCACCCTGCAGGATTCGTTGAGTCGCTTTCTGACAGCCGGGGATATCGACGGCGACGGCAAGAAGGAGATGGTCGTCGCTACGTTCAGTGTCGGACTGTGGCTTTTTAGACCCGGATCGGATCCCACCCAGCCCTGGGAGCGCGAATTGATCGACCGGGACTCCGCCGGTTTCGAGCACGCATCGATCTTGGCCGACCTCGACGAAGATGGTGTCGACGAACTGTACGTGGCCAGCGACAAGCACAAAGAGGTCCGGCGCTACGTGTGGAACGGCAAGAAGTTGGTTCGCGAGACGATCTATTCCCGGCCGGACGACCGCCCCATCTTCACGTGGAACCTGATGCCGGTGCCGGTCAGCCTGATTCCGCAGGACTGAAATCCGTCCCATCTTGGAGCGAGTCGGGAGTCTCGACTGGCGCTCGTGGTGTCGGCCGTCGCTTCGATCGCCTCCGATCAAGATGTTGGGTTTTCCCGTCATTACGATCTGATGACCGCGAGGTCATTCGGCTCATCGGGGGTCGAGCCGACTCGGTGCGCACTCCCTGCCAGCACCCCGTTCGGGTGCAGTGATCGACGGAAGTTCCCATCCGCACGCAAGAAATTGATTGAAAACCGATCGGCGCGGGGGGTATAACAAGCCGACGGGGGCCAAACCCCGACTCGATCCGGCAGTTCGCGCCGGCAAGTCGTTTCGGTTCGCCACAGGCGGATGCTCCCAATCACTCAATATCGACGCAGCGATTCGCGAGGCTCGAGGCGGCTCTGACCAGGCAATTGTGTTGAGAACCCGTCAGGTGCGCAGGGCCGTGTGTAGGCAGGAACGTGTGTAGGCAGGAACGTGTGTAGGACAGGAGGTGGCATGTTGGGTCATTTTGCTGATTGCAGTTCGAAGAGATTGGCGGCATCGGTCGCGGCAATCTTTGGTGTCGGACTGCTCCTGTCGAGTAGCGCCAGCGCACTAGAGGCCTTCGACGGCCGGATCCAAGCGCACGGTTTCGCCGAAATGCAGATCCGAGCGTTGGACGAGCGCTTCGAGCAGCAGCTCGATCTCGCGCAGTGGTACAACGTGCTCAACGTCGAACTCGAGTTCGACATCCTGCCCGATGGGTGGGGGCCGATCGATTTGTTGAGCGCCTATGTGCGAGTCGAGGGCCGATACGACTGTGTGTACAAGCGCGGCTGCGGGATGTTCAGTTCGGCCAACGCGTACGGAGATCGGGCCCACAGGGTTCCCGATCGTCTCGCCGACGGTCAATCCGAAGATTACGGCGGCGTGATCCAGATCGGCGAGAGCCTGCCGGCCAACCCAGACAACGCGATCATCCCGCTCAACGGTGACCGCTACAACGGCATCGCAACGTTCCCGCAAGTGACTTGTTCGGCGAACGGCGTGACCGGATTCGTTCCATCCCCCACCCCGACGTGTCCGGCTACCAGTCCGTTCACGCGTCTGACCGGCAACTCGGTCGCCGTGACGACCGCCGATGGCGTTCAGGCAGGCGACGTGATCGATCGGGATCCGTCGCTACTCCCCGCTCCTTTTACGCCCGTCAATGGAGAGATCATCGAAGACCTTCCGGGCCGCTTCGCGCGCGGAATTTTCGCCGGCGTGCTGGACCAGAAGGGTGCGGACGATCTTCCGGGAACCTTCGACGATCCGTTCCGATACGTGATGTCGGACTTCCTCGACTTCGGTTTCACAGTCAAGGATTTTCGAACGGGCAATGAGGCCGCCGGAGGCGCGGTTCTCGGTCCCTGGTTGCCGAAAAACTTCATCCAGTCGACGGCGGCGTTGCGCCACAAGGCCAATCCGTTCCGCGGACGCCGGACACCGTCTCCGGCCCCGGGTATCAACGGATTCCTGCGTTACCACACCGCAGATCTCGTGATCAACGGCGTCGCGGGCGCGACACCCGACTCGATCAACAATCCGTATCTGCTCAATCCGGATGTGTTCCCGGATTCGCTGCTGCCGATCCTTCCGCCGGATCTGGCCATACCCGGAACGACGACTCGCGGGACGTTCCTGTTGCCCAACGGGTCAGCTGCGATCTTGACCGAGGCCACCGCGCAAGCCGCGGCCGCGCCCGGCTCGAACGCATACGGTGGCGACTTCAGCGGCATCGTCCCGTGCGTAGACCCCGAAAACCTCGAGGGGTTGTTGTACAACGAGCAGATCAGCCAGAGTCAACCGCAGCCCGGCTGCGTCCCGAGTCGGAACTTGCGCGTCGTCGGCGGCACGGCCGAATTGCCGCTGCGCCCGGCCCCGTTCTTCAGCGCGACGGCCGTCGACCTCGATCCCACCGTCGCTCAAGGTCTGTACATCCCGAGCGCGGGTCTGATCAAGTATTTCTACGACGGGGACTTCGACAGCCTCGACATGAACTTCAGAGAGTCCGAGCGGGCCTGGAATCGCGGTGCCAGCCAGCAGGATCTCAAAGAGTTGAAAGAGGCCTATGTCGATCTCGAAGTACTCGA